>JAFDCT010000296.1 GCA_019312695.1 Deltaproteobacteria bacterium
ACCTGGCGGATGACTTCCTGGGTGGAAAAAGTTTTTTTGCCTGCAGCGCACCAAACATTCACGCCACGGGTATCAAGCACCAGTATCCAGGCATCCAAACTGCTGAGTTCTTTCCTCAGGCTGTCAAAACTTAACTTGTAATTTGCTGTAACCAGTACCGGGGATTCAGCATCAGGGCTGCCTACAGAGTAAAGTCCCGGCGCCACCCTGTACCTGTCACGGGAGACACCAAACCTTGCGCGCAAGGTCCCGACAAAGTCATAAAACTTCAAATCAGTCCCTATTCTGGGAACCGGACCAACCTTTGTCTCAACAAAATCATCGACAAAGTGCCATATTCTGTAACCGGGCCTCTCAGAGGGACTGCTTGGTGGCCCGGGTTTAGGACCGCAGCATGGTGCATCATCAGCTGGTTTGGCTGATGATATGCCAAGGGGTTGCAGTTGGGAACAGCCTCCTCCGGATACATTGTTGGAGCATGACATACTCTTCTCCTGCTTGGTATCCGGTTTATCAAATAAAACTTCTTTCATGTTGTTTGCATTCCCTATTATGGCTGGATTGATCTCCCCAGGGCCTCGACCATCAGGATAAATTTTTCCAGCCTCGGCTTATCCAGACAGTAGCAGGTCTTTGGTCCTTCAACCTCCCCTTTTATGAGCCCAGCCTGCTTGAGACTTTTCAGGTGCTGGCTGACAGTGGACTGGGCCAGGGGCAACAATTCCACAATATCGCCGCAGAAACAGCGGTCGATTTTTTTCAGATAATTAATGATCATCACCCTTGCCGGGTGACCAAGGGCCTTACACATAGCGGCAAAAAGTTCTGTATCGTCCTTGCTAAACAAACCTGGAGAAGGCATCTTGCTATTATATTTCATCTTTCTGCCATAAAACACTCAATACTTGTTAATGGTTACGCAAATCACTGCATCAGGCGATAATTAAAAAACAACCAAATAATCGTTAATCTACGATAAACGATTATACCCTGTGTGTCAACGATTCCATTGTCTTTTTAATTTTTGGCTCTTAACAGTATGAAGGTGTAGTCTTCCTGAAACTCTGCTTTTGGCGATTTTTCCCGGTTTCCCTGTAATGCCGCATCACAACTTTATCGCATGGACAGGAATGTAAATTTCAGTTACATTGGAGCACCGCGCACCCTGGCGCAAACCAAAGGCACCAGGCCCTGATAATTAGCTTAGAGGAGTAATTTTTAAAAACTTCTTTTTAAACTTCATGAATAGTACCTTTTATTGTATCCGGAAACTGACAAATTATCTGCTCATCGGTTTCTTTTTCTATACACTGGCAAGTTTCAGCCTGGTGCGCAATTCCTATGGGCAGGAAACTTCTGTATCCGATTTTACGGTTTCAAACTCTGAGAATCATCTACTGCTGTATATGACAGTAACTAACTGGCTGACTGAAGATATGAAAATGGCCATTCACAACGGCATACCAATTACCTTTGCCTTTTACATTGATCTCTTCGCCAGGCGGGACAAATGGCCGGACAAAAAAATTGGAGAATTTGAATTCAATCATATCATGGAGTATGACAGCCTCAAGAAAGAGTATACTATTCTCCGGCATGAAAACGGCGACAGTAAAGTTACCGCTTCTTTCGAGGAAGCCCAAAAAATCATGTCTGAAATTAACGGTTTCAAGGTGTTGGAGCTCAATGAACTGGATCCCCAGACCTCATACATCCTGAGGGCAAAGGCCCAAATGGCCCGCAAAACCATGCCGCTCTATTTTCATTACCTGATCCCATTTTCTTCACCCTGGGCTTTTGAAACCAAGTGGCATAAACTTAATCTGCAGCTCACCCAATGAACAAGGAACCTCGCGAAATAAGAAAACGGCGGACACGCTACGCCATTATTATCTGCCTGATTCTCATCCCGGTTCTTACATACCTGGAAACCGTAGTCTTCAGGATCAGCGAGATCACCTTTCCCATCAGCGGCAATGTTCTGGTTTTCACCCTCATAAATGTTAACATTATCCTGCTTTTGCTTATGGCATTTCTGGTGTTCAGGAACCTGGTAAAGTTTATTTTTGAACAGCGCCAGATATCCCTGAGCAAATCCCTCAGAACACGGCTGGTGGTTTCCATTATTTCCCTGTCGCTTGTACCGACCATCCTGCTTTTCTTCATAGCTTTGCAGTTCGTTTCCACCAGCATGGACTACTGGTTCAACTCAAACGTTGAAGCATCTCTCGATGAATCATTACAGGTTGCGCAGGATATTTATCAGGCAAAACGTGAATTCACAGTTGAAAACGGCAATGCCATTGCTGAACAGCTTGGAGATAGCAGGCTTCTGGAACAAGACCAGCGGTCTATCATGCTTCATCTCGAAAAGCATCGGGCCATGCGTAATCTCGATGAACTGTCCCTTTTCTCCGATCAGCGTCAGTTTATTGCAGCTACAACAAGTAATGCTATCAGTAAACCCAATTCACCCGAAATCCCGGCGGAACTCTTCCGTTTGGCCTTGGCCGGTAAAGCAAATCAGACAACTATCCAGCCTGTTGCCACCGGAGAAGTCGTCAGAAGTGTCATCCCGGTCTATTTTGCAGAAAGAGGCAAAACCTCCCCCTATATTCTGGTTACATCAGTACATATTCCACAGGAACAGCTACAGCGCATGATGGTAATCTCCAAGGGCATTGAGGGATATCGCCAACTCATGATGCTTAAAAATCCCTTGAAGACCAGTCTTCTGGTCATGCTACTCATTGTGACCTTGCTTATTATTTTCAGTGCAATCTGGTTCGGTTTTTATATTGCCAAGAGCTTGACCGGTCCAATCGGCAAACTTGCTGATGCCACTCGCCGCGTTGCTGAAGGTGAACTGGACTTTGTGCTCGAAAAAGAATCAGATGACGAGATGGGGCTGCTTGTTGACTCTTTCAACAGGATGACCAGTGATCTGCAGACCAGCAAGAAACAGTTGGAAGCTGCCAACGTGGCCTTACAGCAGAGTAATATTGAACTCGATGAACGGCGTGGCTATATCGAAACAATTCTTCAGAATGTTCCAGCCGGGGTCATTTCGTTCGATGCCGAAGGCAATGTGACCAGCATAAATAAGTTTGCCGAAGATCTCCTGCATATAAATAGGGAGGATTACCTGCACCAGGATTTTCGCAAAACCCTCATGCCGAACCATGTAGCTATTATTGAAAAATTCCTGCAGGAAATTGAGGAATCGGGTAAGTCTACGATTCAAAGACCCTTACGTCTCTCCCTTGGAAAAGAAAAATTTTCCCTCCTTGTCAATATTACCAAACTCTACGATGAAGCAGGCAACTCCATCGGCACCGTTCTGGTTTTTGACAACCTTACCCAGCTCGAAAAGGCTCAGAGAATAGCGGCTTGGCGTGAGGTTGCCAGACGGATTGCCCATGAAGTAAAAAATCCCCTGACCCCTATTCAGCTTTCAGCCCAGCGTTTACGAAAAAAATATCTGTACACCCTGAAATCCGACAAGGAGGTTTTTGATCTCTGTACCCAGACCATTATTAACCAGGTCGAAGAATTGAAGCGGCTGGTGAGTGAATTTTCCAGTTTTGCCAGAATGCCTATCGTTCAAAAATCGCCAAATGACCTTGAAGAAATGGTCAGGGAAATACTGGTATTTTACAAGGAAAGTCATCCGTATATTACCTTTCAGCAAAAAATGGAGCAGGATATTCCACGCTTTTATTTTGATCTGACTCAGATGAAAAGGGTCCTTATTAATCTGCTGGAGAATTCAATATCGGTTTTGCATGACGGCGGTGTGATTGAGATAGTTCTTTCCCAGGACAAGAAAAGAAAGCTGGTCCTCCTGGAGGTTAAGGATAATGGCCCGGGTGTAGCAGACGAAGATAAGCACAGGCTGTTTGAACCGTATTTCTCCACAAAAAAATCAGGCACCGGTCTGGGACTTGCAATTGCCAGCACAGTTGTCGCTGACCACGATGGCCAGATACGGGTTACAGATAACATACCAACAGGGGCAATTTTTACGGTTGAACTCCCCATGGTCGCCTGATTCGGCTTGTCATCAGAGGATTTTCGGGCTACATTCGGAGAAAGTCGAAAGTAACAGCAGTGAACTGAAGTGACTAAAATTTTATACACTTAGCTGTAAATGAATTTTCCAACTCTAGTCACTCCAAACTTTAGTCACCTATAACTTGTATCTATCATGTCTAAAAAAATTCTCGTCATTGATGATGAAATCAGCATCCTGGATTCACTCGCAGGTATTCTTGCTGATGAAGAATTTACACCTCTTTGTGTTGCTTCCGCAGAAGAAGGTTTGGAACGTCTCAAGTCGGAAACAGTTGACCTGGTTTTGCTGGATATCTGGATGCCGGGCATGGATGGGATTGAAGCCTTAAAACAGATCAAGGCTGAGTACCCCGAACTCCAGGTTATTATGATTTCCGGGCACGGCACCATTGAAACTGCAGTTCAGGCAACAAAAATAGGTGCTTTTGATTTTATTGAAAAACCACTCTCCTATGACAAAATCCTTCTAGCCATAAATAACGGCCTGCGGTTTTCCCGCCTTGAGGCTGAAAATCTTATTCTGCGCCAGAAGACTGAACGCAAACCTTTGCTGACCGGCAACTCACCTGCCATCCAAAAACTCAAGGAACAGATAGCACGGGTTGCACCGACAGATGCCTGGGTCTTGATCCGTGGAGAACACGGCACCGGCAAGGAACTGGTTGCGCAGACAATCCATCGTTTATCCAATCGCAATAAAAAACCCATGGTCGAAGTTAACTGCGCAGC
>JAFDCT010000297.1 GCA_019312695.1 Deltaproteobacteria bacterium
GAAATGCAGGTTAGATTGCTGACCTGCAGGGTTGTGCGGCTGATCGAGCCGGAAGACGGTGGGGCTTTCCACACTGTCAGGTCTGCTTCGAAGCCGCGGGAACTGCCGCAGCCCCCGCTGGAACAGCCTGAATTATACCGGCTTTGCTGGGCAAACCTTCTTGTATACTGTTCAGGGACGTTTGCAGTCCAGTCAACAGTGGCAGGGTAGCCAAGTTTGCTGATTCTGGCGGCAATCTGTTCATGGTCCACTGAGGCAAGATGATCTACTGTAACTCTGCCGGAACGAAGGTCTGCATCCATACCGAGTGTTCCCGGCACACTCTTTAACTCTGCCTCAATATTTGCCAGACAGGAAGTGCAGGAAAGATTGGTGACAATAAAATTTGAACGTTTCACTATATCTGCATTTGCCTGCAGAGCAAAAATAAGCCCCAGCAAAATCGTACTCAAAGCTGCGATGATTTTTTTGTTCTGTTTCATACGTCCTTCTCTTTTAAGTTGTATAATTTGCCTGTATCGGTACCTAATTTTCAACACTAATAAAGCAAAGTATGTGCCACATTGTGGTCATCGGTGAATTTTTTCTGTATTTGCTCGAAATTATTGAAATAATTTTAGAGGCGGTAATAAGGCCCTTAAAAGAGAAAACAAAAAAATGAAGAATATTATTCAATAAAGAAACACTATTGCATAATATTAATAATTGGAGTGATACGTAAGTTCGAACGTTACCTGCGGTGTATTAAATTAAAAAAGATAAAAATTGCAGGCTTACTGATCCGGTCAGAGGTTTATGTGATGCAGTCAAATTAACAGCAGGAAAAGAAAAGATGATGGTGTTTATATAAATGGGGGTGCGATAAAGCTGAATATTTCACATTCTAATCAATATTGAACTTTTCAAGGCGATAGATAAGGACATGCCGGGGTATTTTTAAAAGGCGGGCTGCCTGGGAACGGTTGCCGTTGCTTTTTTTCAGGGCTTTCAAAATGAGCCCTTTCTCAATATCCTCAAGGGAAACTCCTTCAGCTGGAATGTCCGGAATTTGGGGGGTATCAGATGCTTTTGCTATCGGCAGATTGATATCCTCAGGCTCGATGATGCTGCCTTTTCGCAAAATAAGGCTCCGCTCAACAGTGTTCTGCAGTTCTCGAATATTTCCTGGCCAGTCGTACTTTTTCATGACTGTCATGGCCCTGTCAGAAAATTTAACCCCGCGTGGAGCGCCGAGTTTCAGTAAAAAGTGATTTGCCAAGGCCGGAATATCTTCTCGCCGTTCCCTTAGTGGTGGAATATGGAGGGGGATGACGCTGAGACGGTAGTAAAGGTCTTCACGGAAACGGCCTTTTATCACTTCTTCATGCAGGTCCTTATTTGTAGCGGCAATGATTCGGACATCAACTTTTTCAGTGCGGTCAGAACCCACAGGCTCAACTTCCCTTTCCTGAATGGCACGCAGAAGCTTGGCCTGCATGTCCGTTTTTAACTCGCCTATTTCATCGAGAAAGAGTGTACCCTGGGTCGCCGCCTGGAAACGGCCCTTACGGTTCGCAATTGCACCTGTAAAGGCACCCTTGACATGGCCGAAAAGCTCGCTTTCAATAAGGGTATCAGGTATGGCGGTGCAGTTGACCGCCACCATTGGGCCATCCTTACGGGGGCTGTGCTGATGAACCAGCCTGGCCAGAACCTCTTTACCTGTTCCTGACTCTCCGGTTACCAGGACAGTCGCTTCACTGGAGGCAACCTTGAGAGCTGTTTCAAGGAGTTCCGCCATGGCGGAATTTGCAGTTTCCATACCCGAGGTGCCGGTCAGTCTGTCCACTTCTTCTGCAAGTTGCTGCTTCTGGGAGCGCAGCGACGTGAGTTCAAGGGCTTTGGTGCAGGAAAGACGTAGGGTTTCACGGTCGAAGGGCTTGGTAATGAAGTTGAAAGCGCCCTCGTGCATGGCCTTTACAGCCATTTCAATTGATCCGAAAGCTGTTATGACAATAACCGGTGTTTCCGGAGATTCGCGCTTTATGGCAGCAAGAACTTCCAGGCCGTCCATATCGCCCAGTTTAACATCGGTTATCACCAGGTCAGGATTGTTTTTTTTGAAAAGCTCTATACCTTCCCGGCCAGAGGCAGATGTGATTACATCAAATCCCGCTTCTGACAGGTTGTATTCGGTAACCCGCCGCAAGCTGTCATCATCATCAATGAGTAGAATTGTATCGGCCATAAGATTCCCTTTTAAAAAACTCTAGAAAGAATTTATCAGGATATATGCAATATTACAAATTATCTGCTCTGTGTTTATGCCGGGTCCTGGCTTGTTAGTTGACCTTGGCGCTGGAATATTGCCCAGGTAAAAAGACTGCAAAACGTGCTCCTTCAGGCCCTGAATCGGTGAGAGTAAGGGTGCCGCCATAACTTTCAATTATTTTTTTACTGATGGATAGCCCAAGTCCCGTACCTCCATCCTTGGTTGAATAAAATGGATCAAAAATTTTATCCTTGTGTTCAGCGGGAATTCCGGGGCCCGTATCCATTACGGATACAGTAAAGCCTGTATCGAGTTTCCTGGTCTCGATGGTGATTTTCCCTTTTACCGGAGTGGCGTCTATAGCATTTAAGATAATATTTAGAAAAACCTGGGATAATTTTCCGCTGGCGACAGGAAATTCTTTACCGGTTTCCCACCCCATCACGGAAAGAGTTATGTTTTTTTTCCTTATCTGGCTGTGAAGAAGACTGGTGACCCGTTCTATAACTTCGGATAAGGGTTCATTGGCTGCATCTTCCTTTTTTCTGCCAGGCTGACCGCGGCGAGAAAACTGCAGGACCTCCTCGACCGTGTTGTTGAGGCGGGTGGTTTCCTTGAGCAGGATCTCCACGAATTCTCTTTTGGGGTGTCCTACGGGAAACTCGTCAAGCAGGATCTCTGCTGTCCCCTTTATTGAGGAGAGCGGGTTTTTAATTTCATGGGCCAGGGAGGCGGAGAGCTGACCCAGGGCTGAGAGCTTTTGCGCAGCACTTAGCTGTTCCTCCGCTTCAAGCAGAAGCTGGGTTTCCCGGTGCAGTTTATCATAGGATTTTTCCAGCTTTTCCGAGAGTTCTTTATAGCGGCGGCGTAACAGCGATTCCCGGCCGGCTATAAATCCGGTTACTGTCCCTGCTGCCAGGTAAAGGACGATTTCCGTCAGCTCGCTTACATAGGCTCCTGTCTCCTGGCCTATGTAAAGAAGTACATGGGGAATGAAAGCTATTGATGACATGACGGCAAGCGCCAGCCCGCCCCAAACCCCGAACCATATCGCCCCGAGTACTATGGGAAAATAGCTGAGACGCCTGTACATATCATGATAAAATATTAGGTAGCCGGGTGTGAGAAAGTGCAGCAGGCCTATGGCAATTACCACGAGAACCAGGATGGCAAAAAGGATTTTTCTCATAGGTCTGTCGGCCGGATGCTTGCAATATCTGAGTTTGAGAGTCGGACCATGCTAAATATAAAGCCTCTAACAGAATGAAACCATTACTATTTTAGTTTTACTGGAAAGTTTTATTTTCTGGATCTGTAAGTTCGCTGCACGATACTATTTAAGCTAATGAAGGCTGCGGGCTTTTGCAACCTGCAAAACAGTAAAATGGTTCCTACCCCCAAAGATTTACCAGAAACAGGGTTATGACCGGAAAATATGTTATGATTACGAGGGTCACCAGGAGGAGAGTGAGAAAGGGTAATGTCGCCCTGTAAAGAGTTACGATTGATTTATCAAAACGATAACTGGCAAGGAAAAGATTAAGTCCGACAGGGGGTGTGCAGTAACCGATCTGGAGATTGGTCAGGAAAATAATGCCCAGATGGATCAGGTCAACCCCATATGCCTCGGCAATTGGTATTATGATAGGGACAACAAGCACCAGGGCTGAAAAGATATCGAGCATTTAACCAACAATGAGAAGAAAGATATTGAGCAGCAGTAAAAAGGTATATTTGCTGGAAATATATTCTCTGATAAATTCAAAGAGACGCATGGGCACCTGCTGGTCAACGAGGTAGTTTGTGGTAGCCATGGAAGCGGCCAGAACGACGAGGATGCCGCCGAAAAGCACCATGCTCTGGACCATGATTCCGGGAAGTTTTTTTATGGAAATGTCACGGTAAATGAAAACTTCCACAATGAGTACATAAAATGCAGTTACCGCCGCCGCCTCACCGGCCACAAAAATCCCGCCGTAAATGCCGCCCAGGACTATAACCGGTAAAGGCAATTCCCAGGCAGCTTCTTTCAGCCCTGAAACAGTGTCTGCGAATGTAATCTTATGAGAGTCGTCAATTTGTTTGCGCGGTCCTTTTTTCATGCTGTAGGCAACCAGTAAAGTAAGCATGAGGATGCCTGGCAGGATTCCTGCTAAAAAAAGGTGGTCCACCCGGGTTTCAGAAATAACACCGAAGAGAATAAGCGGTAGGCTTGGCGGGAACAGAAGGCCGAGACTGCCTGAAGAGGTGATGAGACCCAATGAAAAACGTTCTGTATAACCGTCTTTAATAAGAGCCGGATACAGCAGGCCGCCAAGGGCAAAGATGGTAACTCCCGAGGCGCCGGTAAAAGCTGTAAATACCGCGCAGACCATAAGAGAGACGACGGCCAGGCCACCCGGCATCCAGCCCAGCAGTAGCTGCGAGAGACGGAGCAATCTCTGGGGTGTGCCGCTTTCGGCCAAAAGCGTACCGGCAAAAATGAAAAGCGGCAGGGAGAGCAGCAGCGGCGTGTCAGACAGGCGGGACATCTCGATGATGACCACCGAAAGGTCAATTTCAATACCATAGAAAGAGAGGAGGGCAAGGGCAGAAATTACTACAAAGAGTGGTGTCCCGAGGATGGCCAGAACAAAGATGAGAATTTTTACGAAACTCATTGGGATGGCTCAGGTCTGGCGGCCTGGTGATTTTTGTGGCAAGATACGGCTCAATTCCTTTAGGGCAAGTAACAGGAAGCGTCCTCCGATGATGCCAAAAGCAATGGGGTAAACGATGTTAAATTGCCAGGAAGGAATATCAAGTATGGCCCTGCCTCCGTATAATGCCTCGTCCCGGACAAATTTTACCGCTGCATAGGTAAGTACTACGCAGACACCGGCTGAGAAGAGGTTGAGAAGGAGCCGCAGCCACGGCAGATATTTTTCAGGCACTATGTGGGAAATAATATCAATGCTGATGTGTTTGGACTGCTTTGTCGCCACCGCAGCACCAAAAAGGCCGGCCCATATAACCATGTACCGCAGCAGCGGGTCAATCCAGAGAATACCGCTGGCATAAAAAGTTCTCAAAAAAATCTGAACACAGGCAAGCAGGATCATGGCAAAAAGCAGCAGACAGAGGAAGGCCTCCTCAGTCCAGTTCAGTATGGTGGTGAAACGGATGAAAAATTTTTTCAGACTGGTCATGAAAGTTATTGCTGGGTCGCGGAAAGCTCTTTGTGGTAATCTTCCAAATGTGTCATGGCCTCAGTGTAAATACTTTTGGAAAAGGCATCATTTACCATTTTATTGACCGCCATTTCACGGTAGTTGTTCTGCAGTTCTGCCTTGGTTATGGGAGTAGGTTTCACCAGGGTGATGCCGTTCTGGATTAAAACCTGCTTTGCTTCCTCATTGCTTTTTCTGGTATCGCTGAGCAGGTTGTCAAAATGGCTCTTGGCTGCAGTTTTCATCAGTTCCGTATAATGCGGCGGCAACTTGGAGAATGTTTTCTTGTCAAGAATAAATGCCCCATATGCATAAGCAAAAGGTATATCCGTTATGTATGAGATCCGGGTAAACCATTGCAGGACAATGGCGCCGTAGTATGAATTGAACGTGGTGTTTATGAGGCCAGTCTGCAAAGAGGTGAGCACGTCGGGAATTGACAGCGGAATGGGAGTAATGCCCACAGTCTCAAGAAGTACCTGGCTGATCGGATCACCTTCAGGAGCCCAGGGTTTGCTCTGTTTCAGTTCGGTCAGGGTTGTTATTGGCATGGTTGACATGGTATAGACAAAACCAACCTCGCTTAAAGCCATGAGCACCAGACCATGTTTATCAAATTCTTCTTCGAAGCGCGGCATGAGTTTTTCTTTGACCCGGTCAACTTCTTCATAGGAATTAAACAGAAAGGGAATACCAAGAACCCGGAAATCGGGTACGATCTCACCGATGCCGGTCATGGTGAAGCCGCCGCCGTTTAATTGACCAACCCGCATTTTGCGATACATGGCGCGGTCGTCGCCCATGACACCGCCGGCATAAATTTTAAAATCAATTTCGCCGTTGCTTTTTTCTATCACCTCGTTGGTAAAGCCGCGAAATCTCTTTGCCCAGACACTTCCTTCCGGAGCAAGGGAGGCAACCTTGAAAATGTATTTTGCCTTGCCTGCCTGTGCATGTTCTGCAACTATGGAGAACAAGAAGATGCTGACCCCTAAACAGAATAATTTTAAAATATTTTTCATGATAATAAGGAGTTAAAAGAACTCATCTACCTGTTTGATAAGTTTTGCTGCCGTAACCTTTGCCAATTTATTGCTTGAAGCCATATCTGAATCTGTCATTGGCCGCTCAAGAACCTCTGTTAAGAGTTTAAGGTAGAGTTCCCGGTCAAATATCATACGGGCGTACGTTTGGGCATAGGCTACCTGGGTAAGCAGAAACTGTCTTTTATTTATTTCCAGGGCCCTTTCAAAATGTTTGCGGCTGGCATCAGGTCTGCCGCCATAAATCTGGGGCTTGCTGCCGTAATAGGAACCGAGGAAAATATGGGCTCCTCCGAAGTAAAACGACTCATCAAGCTCAACCACCCTGAGCATGATGCTTTCCACAATAGGCAGGTCAGCCATAGCGGCGGGTGCTCCCTCCTGAAATTGTATCCATGTGGCCCAGCCGTAAGCTCCCCAGAAAAGATAGCCAACCTGATCCGGGTGGATGTTTTCAAGAGCCGGTGTTATTTCACCAAGTGTCTGACGTGTATAGCCTTTTATTTTTTTTATAGGGGGCAGCTGGTTTATGAGGTTTATACCGTAGTCTCTGGCCTTGATGCTCATATTGACTGCACGTTCGGTCTGGCCCACTTCATAAAGAATTGCAGCATAAGCGCCATATAATCTTGTGGCTGTCATCAGCAGTTTTTCATTTTCAGGGGCACCGGCAATTAGTCCGTCAAGTAATAACAGCAGGGACGGTGCCCCTTCCTGCAGCAGCTCCAGGTCTGTCTGTTTCTGCATGGAGATGGTTAAAGGGTCAAGCATGGGATTGACTATTACTGAAGTGCAGTTGCTGCTTAAAAGCAAGAACGTAAAGGCAGCTAAAATATTGCCAATAGTCAACTTCACAGCTTTTATCTTCATGATCGTTTTCGGATGCAAGGTTTCATGAGACAGGAGAGAAAAGGTTAATTGCCTGGAATAATTATTTACATTAAATATTAAACTTTAGTGAAATAAAGTGCTATGTGTCAAGAATGAATGGCAGGTCTTGATGATAATATTTTTTTCAGACAGTGGTGTGATTATGTCCAGAAAAATCATTGGGGTATTTGGAGCAGGCAATGTGACCGAGGCTGAAGAGGAGTATCAGCTGGCCTTTAAAGTAGGTCATCTATTGGCTCGGCATGGTTTTATAGTCCTGACCGGAGGACTGGGCGGCACGATGACGGCTGCCAGCAGGGGGGCCAAAGAGGCGGGCGGCATAACGGTGGGAATTCTGCCCGGCACCAGCAAAACAAGTCCGGCCAACAAATATGTCGATATAGCCATATATACCGGTATGGGCGAGGCCCGGAATGCCATTAACGTGAAAAGCTGCAAAGCAGCTATAGCCATTGGCGGGGAGTATGGAACCCTGTCGGAAATCAGCCTGGCTCTGAAAGGAGGCTGCCCGATAATTCTGTTGCATTCCTGGGCATTGACATCTCACAGCGGCCTGAAACCTCCTGCGCGGCTTATTGCAGAAACTGCTGAGCAGGCGGTTCTCATGGCTGCCGGGGCTGTAAAAAAAATCTCTAATCAGTTTTTATGAGCAGTTATCATCATGTCCGCGGGCTAGAGTGATTCTGAGTGAAGCCATCGGGGTTAATATTGTGGCAAGCAAACCTGCCCCCCTTTCCCTTCTTTTTTAAAGTGCTAGGTCGTGGTGCTTCTATCATTGTTTGTGGGACTGTATTGACTAGTTTCATTTATCGAATAATGTATTATTGCAAAAGCCCTTTTTATAAAAAAATAACGAGGGTGTCCATGCGAGTATTTAAAAACAGCGAAGAAGTTTTGCCGGTAAAAAGTGATAAAGTTATAAGGGGACAATAAGATTTGCCAAACTGTAGCTTTATCGTGCTTGACAAGTTCGATAAAACAAGTATATTTACCCGATCGTAATATGAGCCTGAGGGCGGGCGTAGCTCAGTTGGTAGAGTACAAGCTTCCAAAGCTTGGGGTCGCGGGTTCGAACCCCGTTGCCCGCTCCACCGAAAACTCTGCGTTCGGCTGCTGACAGGCTTATAGGGCATCCCGCACATGGCGCAGGAAGCCGGGATGAAGCGAAAAGCTCCATTAGACCGGGAAAATACTGAAGATCCCGGTCTGATTTTCGCGCTATACAGTTCAGGCTGTTTCTTGCCTGAACGGATGTTTTGA
>JAFDCT010000298.1 GCA_019312695.1 Deltaproteobacteria bacterium
CAAGGTCAGGAGAAAACACCGGTCCTAAGCGGCATGATAAATCCCGAAAATGGTTTGGTCCTTTCTGCCCTCAGCCACTTTTTCGTCCATCCTTGCAAGGACCTCGGATACCAGGATTTCCCTGGAGCCACCCTTTATTTCCTGCAGATCAAAGGCTTCTGACATCATGCGGGCAAGTTGATCCATGGTAGGCAGACCGGGAATGACATCATCCGGAAGTGTTACCAGCCTGTGGGTGGGCAGCACCGTTAGTCCGGGGTCTTCCATGGGGCAAAGGTACATCATGATAAAATTATACGGGCTTTCGTCTAGAAGGCCTCCCGGTTTTTCCCGCAACCTGTTCCTATACTGCAGCGCGGTCGCATAGCGATGATGTCCATCGGCGATATAAATGGACTTATCGCGGAAAAGCTCCTGCACTCTGACCAGGATTTCTTCATCCGCAACCGGCCATATCGTATGCTTGCCGCCGTCGGCGTCCCTGACCTCGTAAAGAGGTTTTTCAGGCAATCCCTTTTCAAGGGTTGAAATAATATTCGACCCGTTTTCCGCATAAAGAGAGAATACCTGGCTGAATTGGGCTTGGCAGGCATCCATGAGACGCAGCCGGTCAGCAGTGACGGTGGCAAACGTCTCTTCATGGGGTTTGACGATACCTTCAGAAAACTCAGCAAGTCCGACAAGGGCAACCAGCCCTTTCCTGGTCAGGAGGATACCGGATGGCAGGGTGTAATCAATGTTATAGAGATAAATGGCAGGCATTTCATCACGGATAAGGACATCGTCCTCCTGCCATTTGGTGAAGTAATTCCTGGCTGTTTTATATCTTTCTTCAGATTCATCGCCCTTTCCCGGTGACTTACTGATATCAAGGTAAATCATGTTATAGGGATTCCGGGCTTGAAACGAAGCTTGTTTTTTTTCGTCTATTATGTCATAGGGAGGCGTGACAACATCCTCCAAACGCTCCAGCTTCATAGGATTAAAGCGCAGAGCCTTAAACGGTGCCACAATGGCCATAATCAACTACTCCTCAATTTCATATCACAAACATGGGAGATTAACAGGAAATATTATTAAAAACTCCATCTTGCTCTCCCGGACAAGGTTGATTACTTTTGCAATATGCTTTTAATACTTTTTAAAAATCAAGTTCTGCACCCTATAAAAAAAGCGATTTGTTTTCAACAATACTTTTAAGATCTGATTATATTTTTCAATTATTACTGGGAGACACCTGTCATGTTCCACATCTTCATAAAAAGTCATTTTTCCGCCGGCCACCACTTACGTGATTATCCCGGAAACTGTGAAAGACCGCATGGTCATAACTGGAAAGTCGAGGTTACTGTAAAAGCAACAGAATTAGACAGCCTTGGCATGGGGATTGATTTCAGAAAAATAAAAGAGGCGGTCAAAAAGGTCCTTGATACCCTTGACCACCACGATCTCAACGAACATGCCGATTTCCAGTCCATAAATCCATCCTCGGAAAATATTGCCGTCTACATCTTCAACAACCTGCTGAAGGATCTTTCTTCTGACCGCTATGGTGTCCACAGTGTCACGGTATGCGAAACTGACAACTCCGGTGTAACATATTTTGGCGACTGATGCGCTGATAGAAATCTGCGAGCTTTTTTATAGTATCCAGGGAGAATCCTCTTATGCCGGGTATCCCTGTTTTTTTATCCGCTTTGCAGGCTGCAACCTGCGCTGCTCCTTTTGCGATACCCGTTATGCGTATGAAGGTGAACATAAGTCTTACACCATCAGTCAAATCCTTGCTGAACTGGAAAAATATCCCGGAATCATGGTGGAGATCACAGGCGGGGAACCGCTGCTCCAGGAAGGTGTCTATCCCCTTTTCGAGCACCTGCTTGCTGCAGGCAGGACTGTACTGCTTGAAACAAACGGCAGCCTCAGTCTGAAAAATGTCCCAGCAGATGTTGTCAAGATCATGGACATGAAGTGCCCGGGCAGTTCCATGCATGATAAGATGGATTACTCCAACTTCGGTTTTGTCGATCTGAAAGATGAGATAAAATTTGTCATCTCCTCCAGGGAAGACTACAACTGGGCCAAAGAGCTTGTCACCACATACGGTCTGTCGGCCAGAACAACTGTAACTTTCTCGCCTGTGATGACCAGATTATCCCCTCCTGAGCTGGCAGGCTGGCTCCTAAATGACCGCTTACAGGTCCGGCTCAGGCTCCAGCTGCACACCATACTCTGGCCTGGCATGACAAGAGGGTATTAGCTATTTTGAAGTTGTCTTTTTTACTGCCCCATAAGTATTGCTTTGCCACTCATTGACTTTGCATGAATCAGTCCTAAAATTTTAATATCATATTGAGAAACTACTTTTTTTTGCCTTGATATTTTCACGTTAGCATGTGGAGTGAACAACCTGACAGATATAGTAAAAAATATGAAAAGTTAATTTTGCCGACTCTGGCTTTACTTTTCAGGTGGGCAGAGGGAATACTAACTATATAGTATCCTATGCATTTATTTCCCATGCATGACAGGTTATAACTTTTATCCAAGCAAATAAAAGTTAAGTGAACAGTGATCAAATTAGAGTATTCACATATAATTCCAATAAAAAATGATGCTTTGAAAACTTTTCAAGAGAAAAAAACACCCTAAAGAGGTGCAAAAATGAAGGAACCCAATTTAGAATTAGAAATAGTCGATAACAATAAGGCTATTCTCGTAGTTGAGTGTCCAGATTGCGGAGATAAATCAAATTTTTTACTGGATGAAGTTTCCCCTGGGACATCAGTTCTTTGCAATTGTGGCGGGGTATTGGATCTGACAGATAATAACCTTAAATCAATCGAGCAGAAATTTAACGAACTCAATAAAAACAACCCATGATGGAATTATTTATGGAATTTCAGATTTCTTGCTGTAAGTAAACTTTTCACTCTAAACAAAGGAGTTCTGACCTCAGGAGGACATGTACACATAGCATGGGTAAAAAGGACTTATAACAGGCTGCCATTGTAATTGAACGTTGAGAGTTTCCTCCTGTACCTTTTACCAGCCATTTCCCTGGCAATTTCATCAGTTTCTTTTCTGTTGATCTTGCGGTGGCATAGGTCAATTACCGCATACTCTACCCCCATTTCAGCCAATTCGGGCAGCTTTGCCAGGAGAGAAAAGGGATTTTCCGCAAGGGCTATAGTAGAATTCCAGGCTTTGCGCAGGACAAATGACTCTCCCTTGGGACTGACAAACGGCTGTGCATATTTAAAATGGGCAGCCATGGACCTGGC
>JAFDCT010000299.1 GCA_019312695.1 Deltaproteobacteria bacterium
GCTGCCTGATGGAGTCACTCCTGCTTTTGAGCCAATGAGCAGATCAACGGCCAGATGATTTTCAAGTAATTGGATATTGGAATTTTCAGCGACCTTGTGCAGCAGGGCGTTTTCAATTTCTCTGCCGGTGAGGTCTAGGGCATGGGCAATGCGGCGGGCGGAATGCCCTCCTTCACGTCCCAGGTCAAGACAGGAGCGATCCTCTTTCGTGGTCATGAAATGGACACCGATAGCCAGGAGCTCCTGCACACGGGCCGGACCATTCTCCACTACCATGCGGACTACCTCTTCTTTGCACAAACCAGCCCCTGAACGAAGGGTGTCCTGGATGTGCAGGTCAAAGGAATCTTCATCAGACAGGACAGCGGCTATCCCCCCCTGGGCAAGATTCGTTGCCGTATCGACTTTTGCCTTTTTGGTGACTATTGTCACCTGGCCTATTTTTGCAGCTTTCAGTGCAAAAGAGAGCCCGGAGATCCCGGTGCCGATTACCAGGAAGTCGGTAGAATATGCCATATTTATACTCCTTATTGCGGGGAAGCATTAAATTATAACTTTATGGTTTTTCTCTACCATTGTGCGCTGATAAAATCAAAAAGATTAACTCCGCTGGACACAGTGTTGCCTTTTATTCATGGTCAGTAATTGTTCTTGATCCTTGCATTTTTATTCTGCCGATATAAAGTAATTTCACCGTATGGCATGAATGCGTTCGAACAGCTAACCCATTATTTAAAACGTATCCGGGGGAGCTTGAAAAGATTTGATCAGCAGGAGAAAAAAATGGCCTTAATGCATCTGACAATTATACCCCTTGGCACCGGTTCACCCAGCATGGGAGAATATGTTGCTGATATCCAGAAAGCCCTGGAGAAATCCGGCCGGCCCTATACCCTGACAGATATGGGCACAACCGTTGAAGGCCCCAGCAAAGAACTCCTTGCCCTGGCGGCGCAACTGTCTGAGATGCCTTTCAGCAAAGGTGTACACCGGGTTGTAACCCAGATAAGCTTGGATGATCGCAGGGATAAAGGAGTGGAGCTTGGCGATAAAATCGCTTCTGTTGCGGATCGCCTTAAACACGACAACAAGGGGTGACGATAATGGCTGCAGATAAAGAAAACAAATCAAATCCTGTAAGGGTAGCCCCCTTTATCACCATCCTGATTTTCCTCGTCCTGGGATTCATCGGCATAATGACAGGCGAGGTCAACAGGGTCTTAGAGCAGGCGGTACAGGTCTGCCTGAGCTGTATTGGGATAGGATAATATGGAAATTATCAGAAAGTGGGTGCAGACCATAATGACCCTGCTGGTCAATGGGTCATGGTCTTTTCCATTTACCCGCACCATATACCAGGGGCCGCTGAAGGTTGTCTGCTCACCTGGATTAAACTGTTACTCCTGCCCTGCGGCGACAACCTACTGTCCCATTGGCTCACTGCAGCAGCTGATGGCTGGCATACGGATTGCCCTGGAAAATGGCCAGAACTTTTTTGGTTTTTATGTAATCGGCACCATGGGAGTTTTTGGTGGAGCTTTTGGGCGCCTTATTTGCGGCTGGGCTTGTCCTTTTGGCCTCATACAGGAGTTACTGCATAAAATTCCTTCGAAAAAGTTCAGTATCCCGAGGAATCTCAAGTATCTTAAATACGCTTTTCTGCTTTTCTTCGTGATCCTGCTGCCCCTTGTTGTAGTTGATGGTTTTGGCTACGGTGAGCTCTGGTTCTGTAAGTATATCTGCCCTGCAGGCACCCTTGAAGCAGGTCTGCCCATGCTGATGCTGCAGCCTGCTTTGAGCCAGACAATCGGCCTGGTTTTTTTCAACAAGTTGACAATTTTGATTGGTTTTGTAATCTGGTCCGTTCTGGCCAGCAGACCATTCTGCAGGACGACCTGTCCGCTTGGGGCATTTTATGCCTTGTTCCAAAAAATCAAGGTGGTAAAACTCAGGCTGAGTGAAGAAAACTGCACCAAATGCGAGGCCTGTCACTCTGTCTGTCCCATGGGGATAAAATTCAACGAAGCGCCTCAAGATGCAGAGTGTATATATTGTCTGAAGTGTATGAAAGAAGCCTGTAAGTTTGAGGCGATCAGCATTGAAATAGCCGGTATCTCATTGGGCGGCCAGGAATCGGTGAAGCCTCCCAGGCCGAAGCGGAATAATGCTGTCGCATGATGTAAAAAATTGTTTTTCGATTAATCCTAAACATACAAATAGTATTTTAAGTTATTAATTCTCATGAGGGTAATGGATTGTAAATACATAAGAGACAGTTCAAAAAGAATCTTTGGGATATTACTGCTGCTGACCCTGGCAACGTGGTCAGTAAGTAATCCTGCAGCAGGCATTACCATGGTCAGTGTATCCGGAGAAAAAGTCAACCTGCGAAAAGGCCCCTCCACCGGGCATCCCATCATATGGGAACTGGGAAAGGGCTTCCCGTTAAAGGTTATCGGCTCCAAAGGCAAATGGCTCAAAGTTTCAGATTTTGAAAGTGACGTCGGCTGGATTTACAAGAATCTGGTTTCCAGGAAGCCGCATTTGATTGTAAAGATGCATAAAAACAGCACTGGTAAAATAAATATCAGAAGCGGTCCGGGAGCAAAGTATAAGATAGTAGGAAAAGCTGAATACGGGGTGGTGTTTGAGACCCTGGTGCGGCAAAAAGGCTGGGTCAAGGTAAGGCACGAGACGGGCCTTACCGGGTGGGTCAAGCGCAGTCTGCTCTGGGGCTGGTAACAGATTTCCATCCTGAAACGCTCCTTTTCAGGCTGCCAACCGTCAGTTTGTTTCGTTAACTGACAATGCCTCCGTTAATCTGCAGAATTGCTTGTGTGGCGTATACCGTAAACGACTCCGCACAAATCTTTGATTTCCTGGATCTTGTTGGAAATACGCTGTTACTGAATTGGAAATTGTTCATGCAGCAAAGGAAATCATCCCCTAGAGGAGATGTCTTAATTTCAAGGTATCCACAAAAGATCGGGGTTTTGCTGCTGAGGGCTAATCAGTTAACAGCCGGTCAATATTTTCAGATTTTCTTTTTTGCGCCTGCGCAACCTCTTTATTTGTAAGAAAACCCTTAAAGGTGTTTACTCCTCTCTTGAGAGCAGGATCATCCTGGAGTGCCTCAGGTAATCCTTTCCCGGCAATAGCAAGAACATAGGGCAGCGTTGCATTTGTCAGGGCAAAGGTGGATGTCCGTGGAACCGCACCGGGCATGTTTGCCACGCAGTAATGGATTATGCCATCAACCTCATATACCGGGTCTGAATGAGTAGTAGGCCGTGCGGTTTCAACACAGCCGCCTTGGTCAATTGATACATCCACAAGCACCGCACCTTTTTGCATATCTGACAGCATGTCTCTGGTAATCAACTTTGGTGCAGCTGCGCCCGGGACAAGAACAGCTCCCACAACAAGGTCAGCCCTGCTGATCTCTGCCACAATGTTTTCCCTGCTGGACAGTTTCGTAAGTATTTTCCCTGAAAATTTTTTTTCCAGAGCGGCCAGGCGGTCTGAATTTCTGCCGAGAACAGTTACTGAAGCACCAAGTCCAACTGCCATTTGGGCTGCATTTGTCCCCACGGTGCCGCTGCCCAGAATAACCACATGGCCTGGCATTACTCCGCTAACGCCGCCGAGTAGCACACCCCTGCCTCCAGCTTCTTTTTCCAGGTAGTGCGCGCCGACTTGGATAGACATGCGGCCGGCTACTTCACTCATGGGAGCAAGCAGAGGCAGAAATTCATTGTCACAGCTCACCGTTTCATAGGCAATTGCCGTTACTTTTCTATTCAGTAGCACCTGCGTAAGTTCCGGCAATGGTGCAAGATGCAGGTATGTAAAAAGGATTAAATCCTGGCGCATGAAGGAGTATTCCTGCTCCAGAGGTTCTTTGACCTTTATGATAAGATCGGCCTCACCGTAAACTGTTGCCGCGTTTTTAACCAGCCTGGCGCCTGCAGCTTCAAACTCCCTGTCAGCTAAGTTGCTGCCAAGTCCTGCGCCTTGTTCGATAAGGACAGTATGGCCTGCTGCGATAAGCTTACGGACTCCTGCTGGTACAACACCAATACGAAATTCCTTGTCCTTTATTTCCCTGGGGATCCCGATGATCATAATGTATCTCCGCAAAAGCTGCCATTGAGTCAAAGTTTCAATTTCAATAAGTGGAAGTAAAGTAGCCTATACCTGTAAAACTTGACAACCTGTTTCTCATTTCTTTGCTGAGCTGTTTTGTGCATCGGTTTTCACAGGCTTAGAATGACTTTCTGTAGTATATTTATTTGCGATACGCGAGCTTTCAGGGGAATGTAAGGAGAACTTATGGAAATTACCTTGCTGCTGGCAGTGATACTAACGGTAGGTTTTATGGCTGCCAAAGCCGGACAGGCACTACGGCTGCCCTCTGTTACAGGATTTATAGCGGCCGGTGTTCTCCTGGGGCCATCCGGGATGCATGTCATTACTGCTGAGGCCACAAGCAACCAACTCGGCCATTTTACCCAGATTGCCCTGATGTTGATAGCCTTTGGCATTGGCGAGCACCTGGAACTAAAACGCCTTAAGGTTACAGCCAAAACAGTTCTATCAATCTGCCTGACGGACACAATTGTTGCGCTCATCCTTGTCGGAGGCGGAATACTCCTCACCGCCTGGTTGATAACTCCGACCGGGACAGCATTGTTTTTTAGGGACTATCTGGTATTGGCAGTTGTGCTGGCTACAGTCTCCATAGCCACTGCCCCCGGGACCATTCTTTTTATAACAAGAGAGTGCAGGGCTGTCGGCCCTTTAACTACAACGCTCCTGCAAGTTGTTGCCGTTAACAACGGTTTGGCAATTGTTCTTTTTGGTGTAACAGTTGTCCTTGCCAGGCAGATGGTAGGAGCGGGTCAGGCCATTCTACCAATAATTTTTGTCATTCTGGCAAAAATTTCCTTTTCCCTTTTGCTGGGCATAGTAACAGGGCTTGTTATAGATTTTGTTATTCACCGCCTCGAAGACAGGGGAGAGATGCTGACGGCCGGCCTGGCTCTGCTGCTCTTAAGCGGAGAAACGGCAAGGTTTCTTAAACTTTCACCTCTTCTGGTGGGTATTGCAATCGGCTTTACTATTGTCAATAGAGACCGCAGGGATGTCAGACTCTTCAGAACGCTCAATTCCTTTGAGCCGCCGATTTATGTCATATTCTTTACCCTGGCCGGGGCCCACCTTGATTTCTCAGCTATTACAATTGCCGGCTGGCTTGGATTTATCTATTTTATGTTACGCTTTATTACGAAGAAACTGGGAGTCTACTGGGGCGGTGGTTTTGCAGGGGCTTCTCCGGCAGTGAGAAAATACCTTGGCTTAGCCCTTATTCCCCAGGCGGGGGTTGCGATAGGCCTGATATTTCTGATAAACAGTGATCCCAGCCTCCATGTCTATGCGAATATTTTAACACCAACCGTTCTGGTAGGTGTTTTGTTTGCAGAACTGATAGGGCCCGCCTGTACAAAGTTTGCCCTCGACAAAGCAGGTGAAGCAGTTGATTTTTCCACCGGAAAAGCAAAAGTTGCTCACCAGAGAAGCAGAGAATTCTTCCTCGAGGAAGCACGTGATGCGCAGCTTGTACCATGGTCATGGAAAAAACTTACTCCTGCATCAACACCCAGGGGCGCTGTTGTTTTTGGCGTATCACACCAGAGTACAGTAAATGGCTTAGCCAGAATGGCAACATTATTGGCCCACCATTTCAAGGCACAGCCTGTAGCTGTCAGCATTGAAACAGCAAGAGATGGAAAACTTAAACGATTTGATGCCAGAGAACTTTTTGAATATGCTGCCCAGGAAGCAACAAGCCTGGGTTATGCTTTGCATACAAGCGAATTGAGGGCTGAAGGTGTTGCCAGGGGTATTATTGCTGCCTGCAGGGAAAGGGAGACTTTAACGGTGCTGCTTGGCTACCCTTTTCACAGAACGGAGTCCAGCTTCAATAAAATTGTAGAAGAGATATCCTCATCTGTCACCTGCCCTATTATTATTGTGAGATTCACCGGCATACTTCATACAGAGAGAATACTGGTCCCGATCGTCCACACAACCGACCTGGAAACAGTAAGCGATACTCTGTGTGCCTTGGCCCATGTAGGGAAACACACTATTACCCTGCTGCGCCTGCTTTCGACAGAAATGCAGGAGCGGGAGGTAAAGGATTATGAAAAAAAATTATACAACTGGGCCGCAGGCAGGAACCTGCCGTTTGTAAAATGTCTGGCGACCAAGGCTGACGCACGTCTTGAGACCATAATTAAAGAAGCCCAAACACATGATCTGCTTATAATGGCAGTTTCTGAAGGTTCTGGTATTAAAAAAATGCTGCTGGGTTCTCTGGCAGATGATGTAGCCTCAAATTGCCAGCGTCCAATGTTGATGGTGCATCATCCACGGCCCCAGCATGGCAAAATTATATCATCCACATAGCCCGGGAATATCTTTTTTGGTGCCCCGGCTCTTGACAACTTGTTTCAATCCAGTTAAGCCCAATAGCTATGGAACCCTACCGCATTAAAACAATAAATCGCATCGCCCCAGAAGGACTGGCTCTTTTCGGCCCAAATTTTTTAGTCAGTTCGGACGAGGCCAGACCACACGGTATTGTCGTTCGCAGCAGTCCGGTTGATACGGATGATTACCCTACACTGCTGGCAGTGGCAAGAGCCGGAGCCGGTGTAAATAATATTACGGTGGACAAGGCCACGGAGCATGGCATCTGCGTCTTTAATACTCCAGGCGCCAATGCCAATGCCGTTGCCGAGTTGCTGTTCACCATGCTTGGTACCATGGTACGGCATATTCATAAGGGGGTTGAGTTCTGCAAAGAGCTTGCAGGCCTCGAAGATGCAGCTATAAGCAAAGCGGTAGAATCCCGCAAGTCCGCCTTTCGCGGAATGGAACTGGCAGGCAAGACTCTTGGTGTCATTGGTGTGGGAAAAATTGGTGTTATGGTGGCTAATGGGGGTGTGCAGAGACAGATGCGGGTCGTGGCTTTTGATCCTTTCCCTGCCATTGAAAACATCCATGCCCTATCCTATGACGTTAAGCTCACCAGGAACCTTGGAAGCGTGCTGCAGCAGTCTGACATTGTCACTATCCATGTGCCATTGAACCAAAAGACCCATGGATTGGTAAACCGTGAATTCATTAGACAAATGAAGCAGGGAGCCACCCTGATCAATTTTGCCCGGGGTGAAATAGTGGAAGATGAAGCAGTGCTCGCAGCCCTTGATGAGGAAAAGCTGGACGGTTATATCACAGATTTTCCCAATAGAAAAAATCTGAATCACCCCCGGGTGCTGACATCCCCGCATCTTGGTGCCAGCACCGAGGAAAGCGAGGAAAACTGCGCCTGTCTTGCTGTTTCAGAGTTAAAGGACTTCCTGGAATATGGCACCATAAGCCGCTCGGTTAACTTCCCGACAGTGGAATCGATCCCCTCCGGAAGCTGTCATTCACGGCTCATTATGATAAACAGGGATATTCCCGGCATGATCGGTTTTGCCTCAAACATTATCGGCTCCAACAATATAAACATCGCAAGCTACATCAATGAAAGCAACGGCCTCATTGGCTATAATATTATTGATGTCCAGTCCCCGGTTTCTCAGGAGGTAATTGATAAAATCGAATCACATCAGGATGTTATTCGCACCAGAATTATTTCCTGCCATAACTAGTCTTTGACGATGGCCCTCGTAAATATTGAATCCGTACAGCGCGTGTTATTGCAAAAGCTGGAAAAACTGCGGCCGCCACAGGGCATTGAACTTCTTTCATATAAGCGCAACAGGTCCATAGCCGTTCTTTTGCTGGCCGACGATAATTTTCTGGTGCGTAAACGGGGATACCGGGAAGAAGAACAGGTCATAGACAAGGA
>JAFDCT010000300.1 GCA_019312695.1 Deltaproteobacteria bacterium
CATCCTTTATTTGCTGCTCATCCGGTGCAGAAGACCTGACATTATGGGAAATGGCACATTCCTGCTGACGACCGCCAGATTTGTCCGCGGGAGGTCAGCTCTTTGTCTTCTTTCTCTTTTTGATCAGATTTAACATTACGCACCAATTACTCAAAATTTTATTTTTTTTTCCTGGCAGGTTCAGTCTCAGTCAATTCCATAAAAGGATAAGCGATGCTGACATAATGTCAAAGCCCCAAAAGGTTAAGCCCGCCTTTATTGCTTTATTATTTAGATAACACAAACCGAAAGGAGCCGGCTGAATAACATCACCCGGCTCCCTGTATTAATGCTTTTGCTATATTGAGATCTATTCTTTATCTTCATCCAGTTTGGCAATGATCTCCTCAAGTTCCTTGACTTTTTTGGTCAGTTTCTTGATATCTTTGTTGACCTTGTCAAAATTATACCACTGCTCACCGTTTGGAGCCTCAATCGGACGGTTGGCAGCGAGATCCGACGCATATACCCGCCCGGAATCGTCCCAGTTGGCCGGGTTTTTGAAGCCCAGCAACCGTAACTGCAGATATGTCAGCGTTGATCGGGTTCCGGTCTGGCAGTAACCGATGGTTCTTTTGCTTCTATCTAAGGAAGCGAAATTTTCTTGAACCGCTTTGGCATCAATAAAACCGGTCGCTTCCATTTTTTCGGTTTTCTTGTCCAACTCCTTGATCATGGTATCCTTGTGCGATACATTTATTGTCGTATTCGGGACATGCCCACCCCTGATGGCCCTGATATCCTGGCCCTCATGCTCCTTCTTGCTGCGGGAATCAATGGTTTGGACATCCTTTGCCTGGCCCAGGGCAATCTGCAGCATTTCATCGGTAGAAGCGTAGCGGCTTGCAACCACATTGGCCTTGAAGGTCTTCGGTTCCTTTATGGTTGGCTCTTTTGCCAGACGGAATCCGGAATTCCTCCAGGCCTCCAGGCCGCCGTCCATGAAGTGGACCTTGTCATGCCCCAGGTATTCCATGACCCAGAAGCCAACCGTTGCATCGGTGAGGGTTTTTTCGTCACCGTGATAGAAGACCACATGGGTGTTATTGTCAATGCCCGCCTTGCCAAACAGATTTTCATACTTAGAAGCATCGCTGAATACTCGTGATGTTGAATCGCGCAAAGCTTTTTTTACCCTCTTGCCCAGGCTGATGGCTCCTGGAATATGCCCCTTGGCATAATCTTTCAACTCCCTGGCATCAATGACAACCCAGTCCGGTTTGTCAATATTCTTTTCCACCTCTTCCGGCGTCACCAGCAGTTCAGGGTTGGCCCACTCTGCTGCAAACGCAATACCTGTGGCAATGAGCAGGTATATCCCCGTGACGATTAATATTCTTATCTTTTTCTTCATAAGCCTACCTCCTAACATTTTTTTAATTCCCAGTGCTTCCACCAGCCAATATTTATGCTTTGCGCCGCAGAAATCCTCTGAATTTCGCAAAGATAATTGAACCGATTCAGACCGTTTATTATTTCCCGAGATTTTTGTAGTAATCCTGGACCTCGTCCGAGAGCCCTTCGATCTTCTCCTCGGTAGCGCCGCCATAACCGGCTGCCTCCACCGCACTGAAATATCCGGGCTCCGTGCCGGTGTGGGCCGATACCGCATAACCGCCGGCAAAACCGAGACTCAGGGTTAAAATTGCCAGAATCAACCAATGTACATTTTTCATAGCATCACCTTTCTATTCCTCATCTTCATCCTGATAGAGATGTTCATACTGCTTTAAAAGATCATCGGGCAGCGGTTGACCCTCTTCAAGCAATTCGACATTTTCCCCAAATCCGACCTCAAGAAAAGGGGGGACGGAATAGCCGATCATGAAACCAAGGAAGCCGATGACAATGATGTTAACCAGCCACAGTGTGTTTTTCTTCATAATTGTCCTCGTTATTGTACAGTTAGGTTAAATATGGGATACGTTGCTAAAAAAGACTGAAAACAGCGCCGTTACCCTTTCTGAATAATGAAGATGAATTTTGATCCATTCTTTTGTCTGTCTAATATGGGATTGCCCTCATTCAAGCACATAGCTGAAATTGATTCAGCTGATGAGGGATTATCAAAAACCAGCTCAAGCTTGTCTCCGCTGTGCAGTTTTTCCATAACTTTTTTGGTGTAAAGTTGAGGATGCGGACAGACATATCCGGAAACATCCAGCTCAAATACCCCAGGTTCTTTTTGATTAAATTGCATTGCCATCTTTCAGCACTCCAGTAAGGATTAAAAATCAAAATTAATTTTGGCCATCTCTTTAGCCATTTTCCTTTCCGTATACCAGTTGAAGAACTTGACACCGATATAGGCACCGCCGATCATGCCCAGGCCGAATGACCAGCCTGAAATATCACCGTTGGCCGTCCTGACAAAAAAAGCACCGACATTGCAGCCAAGGGCCAGCCGGGAGCCGATGCCCATCAGTGCTCCCCCGATCAGGGCCCAGATTGCCAACTCCTTCGTAGGTTTCTTCCACTTGAATTCATCGTTCAGAAGAGCCATGACTGCAGCTCCGCCGATAAGGGCCACCGACATCCAGTCAGCAGGGTTGATAGCCGGGCTGGGGATGCCGTTCACCCAGCCGAAATAGATATTATCCATGTTGTTCCAGCCAAGTTTCTGGGCTATCCAGCCTACCCACTGGGCCTCCTGGGTGGTGACATACCAGTAGCCGGGATCAAAGACCGTTCCCTTGGCGGAGATGCCGAAATCAAAACCGATGCGCTGCAGGATCGTACCGGCATTCTTGACCCCGAATTTCATCCGCAGACCTTCAATGACAAACATCTGCAGACCACAGGCAATACCGAGAAACAAACCGGCAATAGAGGTACGCTTTGAGGCGGTGATCATGGCCCAGAAGCCGCGTATGTGATCAGCAAAACCGGCGCTGCGCCCCTCGCTGCTTTTAAGATCAAGGACATAACGTTTTCTGGACCAGATAAAATAGACTATTATTAAAAGAACTATGGCCGGCAACACTACACCGATAAGGGTATTGCCGAGAAAAGCCCCGACCATGGTCTCGTCCTTGAAACCGAGGAGCCTGGCAAAGGTGATGACCGGCTGGTCCCAGACATAACCGGCCAGGTATTGGTCGACCCAGCCGTCACTGACTTTAATGGAACTGGGCAGATTTTTTGTCAGAGCCGATTCGGCCCAGGAACTGGGGACCAGTTTATTGAACCAGCCGCCCAGGTCGACAAATGTGGACTGGGTGACGCTGATGGACAGGATGACCAGCAGTGACACACCATTGCCTTCACCGGCTTTATAAAGCGAACCCGAGGCACAACCTCCGGC
>JAFDCT010000301.1 GCA_019312695.1 Deltaproteobacteria bacterium
CATTTTTTCCTGATGCCTTTTTCTCTTTCTACTTTTGACCCTATTGTATACAATATGATCAAAGGTATATGATAAGCCCAGGCTAATCTTATTTACCACAGTTGTTCATGAACTCCAACATTGATGTATTGAGAAAAAATACGACCACACAGCATCGATAGGGAGGAACCAGTTACTTTAAAGCATTATATGCAGCCGCTTCGTGTTTTCACACTGCTGTCAGTTTTAATGCTACCGGTAATAAGTCTTCTAGAACATCTTTCCTCATAATGGACTCAGACACTTCCAGCACAATCCTTTTAATTGTCTTTTTCACCCACCAAGCCCTATTTCTACAAGGAGGAATCCATTGGTTACGCAATTGATCCTGGCAACAGGATTTGCCATCATCATATCTGCTCTCTGCAGTGTCATTGAAGCGGTACTTTACTCTGTACCCCAAAGCCAGATCGAGGTAATGGCCCGCTCAGGCAAGAAGTCGGGCCTGGCCTTGAAAAAACTGAAAAAAAATATTCAGCAGCCGATTACTGCCATCCTCACCCTGAACACAATTGCCAATACCATGGGTGCAGCAGTTGCCGGTGCATCCGCCGCAGTTGTCTTCGGCAAAGAAAACCTTGTCTGGTTTTCGGTATTTTTTACTCTGATAATACTGCTCTTTTCGGAGATACTCCCCAAAACCGCCGGTGTCGCTTATGCCAAAAATCTTGCTTCCTGGATCGCCTTGCCCTTAAACGTTCTTATCAGAGTCATGAGTCCGCTTATCTGGCTTTGTCAGGCTGTTACCCACCTCATCCCAAAACAGGAGAAGGAGCCGCTTGTCTCAATTGAGGAAATACAGGCAGTGGCAGTCCTGGGAAGAAAATCCGGCGAAATTGAACCACAGCAGGAAAGGGTTATCGCCAATATTCTCAAATTGCAGGATAAAACTGTACGCCAGGTCATGACCCCACGAACCGTGGTATTCAGCCTCAGTGAAGACCTTACTATTGACGAAGCTCTGAAAATGAGGGAGCAATGGAGCCGCCACAGCAGGATTCCTGTCTTTGACAAGGGTCAGGATGACGTTGTCGGCATTGTCTTAAGCAGAAATGTACTGCTCAGCCTTTCGGAAGGAAAGAAAAACCAGAAGCTCTCTACATTGATGCAGCCTGTTCATTTTGTTCCTGAAGCTGCTCCGCTCAACAAAATATTAATGGAATTTTTTGAACAGCGTATTCACCTTTTCGTGGTAGTAGACGAATACGGTTCAGTTACCGGCGTCATCAGCCTGGAGGATATTATTGAAGAGATTGTGGGCCGGGAGATTATTGATGAATCAGACACCGCCGGCAACTTGCGGGAATATGCCCGCCACAGAAAAAAACTGCTGAAGAAGGTGCAGCAGCAGTAACTATTCAACTTCTTCGAGTCGAAGCCCGATCTCTATATGTTCCTCGTCGCGCTGAATGATCAGTGTTACTTTCTCGCCTATCTGATAGCGTTCCAATTCATCACGCAGGTCATCATAGGATTTGACAGGCACACCGTTTACTGCCAGTATTATATCTCCTAAAATTATTTTACCCCTGACCTGCCTTGTTTCACGGATTCCAGCTTTATCAGCAGAACTGCCAGGCTGCACGCCTATGACCAGCAATCCATTTATTTCAAGGCGCTGGGCAATCCTGTCACTGGCCAGGCTGACCCCTATTCCTGGGCGTATTACTTTACCATGCCGTATTATTTCGGGCACCACCCGGTTGACGACATCCACCGGCACAGCAAAACCAATGCCGGCACTCGCACCTGAAGGGCTGTAAATGGCAGTATTGACCCCAATTAACCGCCCAGAACTGTCAAGCAAAGGCCCTCCTGAATTACCGGGGTTTATGGCGGCATCAGTCTGTATCACTCCCTGTATGGTTCGGCCGGTGATTGCAGTTATCTCACGATCCAAAGCACTGACAATACCTGATGTGATAGTATGATCAAGTCCGAAAGGATTGCCTATGGCAAAGACTTTCTGGCCCACCTGCAGAGATTCAGAGTCACCCAGGGGAATAGGCTTGAGTTCATCCGCAGGGGCTGATATCTGGAGTACTGCAATATCCCTATCCGGTGCTGCACCAACCAGTATACCCTTATATACAGAGTTGTCACCGAGGGTAACTTCTACCCGGTTGGCATCTCCCACAACATGGTAATTAGTCACAACCCTGCCTTCCCTGTCCCAAACAAAGCCGGAGCCGGTTCCCTGGGGAATCTCATAAACATTGAGGCTGAAAAGCGAGCGCCTCACCTCGATGCTGGTAATATAGACAACTGACGGTGATATTTCCTGAAAAACAGCAATGGTGTTTTTTTCATCTTCAGCGAGATCACCCCGGGCAGCTACTACTCGCGGTTCTGCCTTCTTGTCATATTTCGCCCGGTCTCCTCTGTCTGAAATCCACCACAAACCCAGCAGAATGAGGCCGACAATGAGCCAGGGGGATAGCTTTTTCCTGGAAAAAGTATGTTGTTCCATTTTTCAGACCACGCTTGATATCACTTAACAATGTTCCCTATTAAACCTGTTTGCATCTCATATAATGATTGTGCCTCTACCTCCAAAATGCAAGGTAATATATCACCGATGATGTATGTAACCGGACTGGAATTCGTTGAAAATTTATAGATTTAGCAAAGATTTTGCGATGAGAAAGTAGGCCAGGACACCCAGTATATCTATGGATGTTGTCACAAATGGCCCGGTCGCTACAGCAGCATCAAAGTTAAGGCGTTTCAGAATAAGCGGCACAAAGGTGCCGACGGTTGCCGCCATGGTCATGACAAAAAGTACTGAAAGGCCAACAGCAAGACCCAGGAAGACGGGTTCGGCATAACCGAAAAATGCCAGGACACCCAGAAAAAGGCCATAGACCGTACCCAGGATCAGGCCTACCCGCATCTCTTTATAAATAACTTTGGAGAGTTCCTGCATATTTACCCTGCCTGTAGCTATACCGCGGATTACGATAGTACTGGACTGGGTTGCAATGTTGCCTCCCATGCCTATGACAATGGGAATGAAAGCCGCCAGAGCCAGGACCTTCTGCAATTCGTCATGAAAAAAAGTAATGATGAACATTGCCATAACACCGCCGACCCAGCTGGCGAACAACCAGGGAGCTCTGGTCATGGCGTTTGCCATGGTTGATTTCAAAAGGATCTCGGAGTCCTTGCCGGCACCGGCCATACGAAGGAAATCCTCGGTGGCCTCCTCCCTGATAACATCAATAATATCATCAACGGTTACAATACCTACCAGCTTATAGCTATTATCAACAACAGGCACGGCCAGGATATTGTACTGCGAAATGACATGGGCCACCTCATCCTGGTTCGTGTCAGTCGTGACAGAAGTTACATTGCTGTTCATTATGTTCTTAAGCTGCCGGTAAGGGGGATGCAGGAGGAGCTCGCGGAGCGAAATTACCCCTGCAAGCTGGTCTTCACCATGGGTGATGTATAGATAAAAAGACATCTCCATTTCTTCGGAGCGTTCCTGCACTATCTTTATGGCATCTCCGGCACTGAGCTCACCGTCAAGGGCCAGAAAATCAGGCGACATCAGGCCACCGGCTGTCTCGGGATGATACTGCAGGAGTTCGTCAACCTCTTCCCTGTCCTCCTTGACCATAAGCTGCCGGATCTCATTGGCCATTTCCTCAGGAAGAGCTTCAAGCAGGTCGGCTACATCATCAGAAGCCATCTCGGAGATAACCGCCACCATGAACTTGGGAGTCAAATCCTGAACCAGCTCCAGCATAATGGACTGGTCGACTTCACTTAAAAACTCACCGACCATCTCTGTCTGGGCAATGACATTGAATACTTTTTTACGTTCGACAGGAGTCAGGTGCCTGAAGACCCAGGCCATATCAGCCGGATGTGTTTTGCGCAGCAGTTTCAAAAGATGAGCCACCGCACCGCGGCGGTTTAACCGCCGGACGGTGTCGAGCAGTACCATGCCCTCATTGCCGATCATCTCTCTTTTGAATGTTGCTTCCTTCATGACATGCACCAGACTAGTCAAACACAGAAAAACATAATATTGTATCCTGCAAAATTTTATCCGGCCGGGCCGGATTCAGCACTCATTTACCTATACGGTGTCTGTTTCGCAATAAAGAACTCGGCTGACAGGTGTTTCACAGGTGGTCAATGCAAACAGCCAGGTCAAGTTGTTGTCTGCGAAATTTTTTACGTTTAGGTTTATATTGTTAAAATGCCAAAAAAAAATGACACTGTGGTTTATGCTCTACTGTTGATTACAAATATATTATATTACCAGAAAACTCAATAATTTCCCATTATTAATAATATGTTAAAAATACTTTTCTTTTCAATGCGATATTTCTCTGCCAATACCTCTTTAAGCAAATGTCAACATTTTCAGTCATTATAATTGGTGCAGGCCCGGGTGGTCTCGCATGTGCCACAATTCTGGCCGAACATGGATATGATGTATTGGTGCTGGAAAGAAAACCGGCAGCGGGCCCCAAAGTATGCGGCGGAGGCATAACCTGGGGCGGACTCATAAAGCGTATTCCAGCACATCTTATTGAGGGTGCCTTCCCAAAACAATATATCAAGTCCAACTTTCAGCACACTGTCATTAAGGCAGTTGAACCCATTGTGGCAACTATCCGAAGGGAAGTGCTCGGCCAATGGATGTATCAGCAAGCTCAAGATAAAGGCGCATAGATTAAAACCTCCTGCCAGGTGAATAAAATCACCCCGGATACAGTTGAAACCAGCCAGGGACAATTCGGATACCGTTATCTGATAGGTGCTGACGGCTCCAGGTCAATTGTGCGCAGATATCTCCGGCTTCCCACCGACAGAATCGGGGTAGGCATTCATTTCCTGGTACCGGGAAATTTTGAGCGTATGGAATGGCATCTCAATGCCACCTTGTTCAACAATGGTTATGGCTGGATTTTTCCATACAAGAATATGGCGTCTGTTGGTGTCTACGGTGCAAAACCGTATAATGCTCCCAGGCAAATGCTTTTCAGGCTCAAAGAATGGGCTGAAAATCTAAACATCCCGGTCCGCAATTTAAGACCGCGGGCCGGTCTTATTAATTTTGACTACCGGGGCTGGCGTTTTGACAAGATAATGATTATAG
>JAFDCT010000302.1 GCA_019312695.1 Deltaproteobacteria bacterium
AGGTTACCGCGGAATACCTGTGGCCGTTAATCCAGGATTCATATGAGTCCACTGGTGAAGCTGTTGAAGACTTCAGAAAATGGCATTCAGACCCTGATGCAACATATGCAAAAGAACTGAATATTGATGTAACCGGGCTTAAACCCCAGGTCACCTTCGGTTACAAACCCGATGAAGTTAAGGATATAAATGAAATGGAAGGCACACCTGTCGACCAGGTGTACATCGGGTCCTGCACCAACGGCCGTATTGAAGACCTGCGTGAGGCAGCCAGAATTTTGAGCAACAGGAAAATAGCACCCACAGTTCGCGGCATTCTATCTCCAGCAACACCTGCTACCTATTCCAAAGCCATGGAAGAAGGCATCATCAAAATCTTCATGGATGCAGGTTTCTGCGTTACCAATCCAACCTGCGGTGCCTGCCTTGGCATGAGCAACGGTGTGCTGGCAGAAGGTGAAGTATGTGCTTCAACGACGAACAGAAATTTCAACGGGCGCATGGGAAAAGGCGGTATGGTTCACCTGATGAGCCCACTTTCCGCTGCGGCAGCAGCAGTCGCAGGCCATATAACCGACCCGGGAAAATATATTTAAAATAGCTTTATTAATTGACGATAGTGGCAATATCCTGAGGAGAAAAAATGAAAAACTTTACTGGTCCGGTACTTTTTCTGGACAGAAACGATATAAACACCGACGAGATTATTCCGGCCAAATACCTGACTGAAAACACCAAAGGAGCCTTAAAGTCTCATATTTTGGAAGATCTTCATTTACAGGGGTTTGATCCGGCAAATGATATCGCCGGGAAAAATATCATTGTGACTCGAAGTAACTTCGGCTGTGGCTCCTCACGGGAGCATGCCGTATGGGTTTTTGAAGTTAACGATATCAATGTTGTCATAGCAGAGAGCTTTGCCAGGATATTCAGGCAGAACATGTTTAATTGCGGTATGCTGGCCATCGAACTCCCCCAAAATTATATTAATGAACTGTTTGCCCTGGGAACAGGTACGGTTATAAGTATCGATCTCGAAAAACATCAGATTATTGCGGAAAACAGCCAGGGAGAGAAAAAAGAATTTTCTTTTGAGTTAAATCCGTTTGATCATGAGTTGGTTATATCCGGGGGGTGGCTATCCTACGCGGACAGTAAATATTGATTTCGCCACCTAAAAAACATATCTCCTTTTTGTTGCAGACATTTCTGAGTAATGGAGTGAGGGATATTGGCATATTGTAAGTCGGCATTCCTGTTTTTTATCCCCCCTGGCCCTTGGCCCCTTTGAACCTTTTGTTTACAATCCTTTTTCTGCCAGTTGCTTGACGAGCTTTTTCTGCTCATCTGTTAGGCTCTTCGGCACATCTACATTAATTTTCACATAGATATCCCCACGGCCACCTGTTTTGCCAGCTGGTAGGCCGTGTCCCTTCAAGCGCAACTTTGACTGGGGTTGCATACCGGCCGGCACTTTAACCTTCAGTTCTTTTCCTTCAAGCGATTTCACGCTTATTTCCGAACCCAGGCAGGCCTTGCTGAAGGGTATGTGCTGTTCTACTATCAAATTGTTTCCTTCCCGGGAAAAAACAGGATGTGGTTCTTCTTGAATTATAAGAAAAAGGTCTCCCGGAAGACCACCGTAGGGCGATGATGAACCTTTACCTGTCAACCTGAGCTTCTGGCCAGCTTTTATCCCTTTGGGAATCTTGACCGATACGCTTTCCGTCTTGTTTTCGTGGCGCAGAGAGATAGTTTTTTGCGACCCGTTCAATATTTCATTCAACGAAACCGAAAGTTCATATGTCAGGTCACTTCCCTTTATAGGCTGCTGGGCTGTTGTTCTATAGGATTCGCGGCCAGTACCTGGGCCGCCGCTATGAAAAAAGAACGTCTCAAAAGGGCTACCCTGGCTGCCAGATGTCCTGAATCCTCCTCCCAATCCACCAAGGCCGAACTCTTTAAGAATATCACCAAGGTCAAAACCCCGGAATATATCTTCCTGGCTGTAACGCTGCTGAAATCCACTTGCCCCGAACGTATCATACTGTTTGCGTTTTTCAGGATCTGACAGGACGGCATATGCCTCGCTGATCTTCTTGAACTTTTCTTCAGCTTCCCTGTCCCCTTTGTTGCGATCAGGGTGATATTTCATGGCCAGCTTGCGATAGGCCTTTTTTATATCCTGGGTTGAACTGTCTTTCTTGATACCCAGTACTTCGTAATAATCCATAACTTCCGGTAGAAAATATCTACGATTAAATTAATTAAAATACTTATCAGAATGGCACATCATCTTCCATTGACGGCACATCCGGCAATGGCGGTTCTTCATCACTGATGGCTCCCTGGCCCTCATCACCTGCGCCCCGGGGTGAAAGCATTTTCATTTCCCTTGCAACTATCTCGGTAGTATAACGCGGATTGCCGTCACGATCCTCCCACTTGCGGGTCTGAATCCTGCCTTCAATATAAACTTTACTACCCTTGGAAAGATATTCCCCACATATTTCCGCCAAGCGGCCAAAGGTGACTATGCGATGCCATTCTGTCTGCTCTTCTTTTCCGCCTTCTTTTTTCCAGGTTTCAGTGGTGGCAATACGAAAATTTGCAACCGCTGTACCATTCTGGGCATAACGAACTTCAGGATCTGCGCCGAGATTGCCAATGAGTATGACTTTATTAACCATTCTTTCTCCTATCGTTTAATTTTTTAAAAAATTTCCGCGCCAAAATAAATTTACCCACAATAATCCTGACTTTTAAAAAATAACAATGAATAAAAAAAAATCCAGCGGCTTTAGGAAAAAATTACAGCATGATCCTCGTGATAAAAGGTACGGGGCATAAGACTTAGGGACCGAAACAAAAATTGATGCCAGCTAACAACTACCTTTTTGCAGGCAGAAAACTATAAGATAAACGGCAAACAAATACCAAAAAGTTTTACTTTTTAATCCAAAACGTAAAACACATAATTTAGGATTTCTGCCACAACATTTTGTCTGATAGCTATATGCTTTCTCCGACAGCAGCATCCAGCATCTTTGGCAGCCCACCCCTGTCATCTGGAGTAAAGCCGAAAATTTCCTGCCAGATTTCATTATTTTCCATACAGAGATAGAT
>JAFDCT010000303.1 GCA_019312695.1 Deltaproteobacteria bacterium
GCAGGCCGATTTTTTTATGTTTGTTCAGGCTCTGCATGAACAATAATTCCGCCAGATTATCAACTCAGGTCCGGATCTGTCCATCACCGTATACAATGAATTTCCTGGCGGTCAGCTCCTTTAAGCCCATAGGACCATAAGCATGCAATTTGGTGGTACTGATACCGATCTCTGCTCCGAGCCCAAACTGCCCTCCATCACTGAAGCGTGTCGAGGCATTTACCATAACTGCTGAGGCATCTACTTCCTTGATGAATCTCTGCGCATTAGCATAATTTGCAGTCACAATAACCTCGGTATGCTGGGAGCCGTATCTATCTATATGATCCATGGCAGCATCAAGATCATCAACCACCCTGACAGCCAGGATGAGATCCAGGAATTCAGCATACCAGTCATCTTCAATGGCATCCTTGACATCGACAAGAATATTTTTGGTCTGCGGACAGCCACGCAACTCGACCCCTGCAGCAATGAGCCTGGCTCCTATCTTAGGAAGGAATTCTCCAGCTATATCCTTATGGACAAGGAGGGTTTCAAGCGCATTGCAAACTCCGGGCCTCTGGGTCTTACCGTTCATGATAATCTCGGCCGCAGCATCAAAATCCGCCACACTGTCAACGAAAGCATGACACACGCCCTTATAATGTTTCAATACAGGTATACGGGAATTCTGGGCCACAAAACGAATGAGACCTTCTCCGCCTCTTGGAATGATAAGGTCTAAATGGTCTTCCAGAGACAGCAAGACATTGACAGCCTCACGGTCTGCAACTGGGATCACCTGAATTGCTGCAGGATCAATATTCTCTGTCTCAAGAGCATCCTGCAATACCTTGGCCAGGGCAAGATTTGAGTGAATAGCCTCCGAACCGCCCCTGAGAATTACAGCGTTTCCCGATTTCAGACAAAGAGCCGCAGCGTCAACGGTAACATTTGGGCGTGATTCGTAAATCATCCCTATGACACCAAGAGGTATGCGCATTCTGCCGACCATAAGCCCATTGGGGCGCCGGATCATTTCATCAACTTCACCAACTGGATCCGGCAAGGCTACTACCTCTTGCAGGCCGGCAACCATTGCATCTATTACCTTGTCCGTCAGGGCCAGCCGATCAAGCATGGCCGTCGACAGACCTTTTTCCCGACCGGCATGCAGGTCTTTTTCATTTTCTGCCTGGATGAATTTCTTTTGTTCCTGCAAAGTTTCAGCCATGCGCAGCAGGACATTGTTTTTTCGTGTTGTTGATTCAAAAGCCAGCTTTCGTGCCGCCTTTTTTGCTCCTATTGCAAGTGATTCAACAGTATTCTGAACTGACATATCTTTCTCCATCCTGCAAAAGTTGATTTTTCACTTTAATTTATAAGATAACCAGATTGTCCCTGTGAATTACCTCATCACTGTCCTTATACCCCAGAGCCTTTTCAATCTCACCGGTTTTCAATCCCTTTATTTTACCCAGGTCATTCGCCCCATAGTTGCTCAATCCGGTTGCTATGGCATTACCATCATCATCAAGACACTGCACAGGAGCCCCTACCCCGAAATTACCCCTTACTTCCAGGATACCTGATGGCAGTAAGCTCTTCCCCCCTTTCATCAGAGCCTTACAGGCTCCTTTATCCAGGACGAGATAACCCTTTGGTCTTAAAGCATAAGCTATCCAATGTTTACGGCTTTGCATTTTTTCGGCCTGGGGCAGGAAAAAAGTCCCGACCGGCTGACATGCGAAAAGCTGTTGCACTATACCTTGTATACGGCCGGAACCAATGAAGGAACTTCCTCCCCGGGCTGAAACCATGCGGGCAGCCTGAATTTTGCTCTGCATACCGCCGGTGCCGAGAGCGCCCACAACATAGCCGGCCATATCTTCGACCTTTTTATCCACCTTGGCCACAGTGTAGACAGGTCTGGCCGTTGGGTCAGTATGGGGATTACCTGTATACAGGCTATCCACATCAGTAAGACAAATGAACAGGTCCGCCTCGGTGAGATTCGTAAGCAGGGCGCCAAGGGTATCATTATCACCGAATCGCAGTTCTTCAACAGAAACAGTGTCATTTTCATTGATGACCGGGATAATGCCCCATTCCAACAGGGTCAGTATTGTATTACGCACATTTAAATAACGGTTTCTGTTGGATAGATCATCATGGGTGAGAAGCACCTGGGCCATCTTGTAGCCCAAACGATCAAAAATATCCTCGTAAAAGCGCATGAGCCGGCTCTGACCCACTGCGGCAGCTCCCTGCTTCTCCTTCAGTTCAAGCTTCCTGTTAGTCTGCAGGCCAAGTCTTTTTTTTCCTGCGGCAACAGCACCTGAACTTACCAGAATCACCTCTTTGCCGGATTTGCTCAGAAAAGAAATTTCCTGAGCAAGATTCTCCATAACGGATAAATTCAGCCCGTCTTCACCGGTCAGAACGGCACTGCCGACCTTGACAACAATACGTTTTGACCTGCCAAGGTATAATTTGCGTAAAGCGAATCCTTCCTCTTTATCCACCTGAAATGTCATAGCATTTTACTCTTGTGATGATTTGATCATATGACCGGTTTGAATAAATTACTAAAACAGATTTTACTCGTCAAATCCCTCCTCAAGGATTTCAGCCATGTATCGCTGCAAAGCTTCAATACCTGAACCTGTTAGGGCTGATATTGCAAGCACTGAAATACCTTTTTCTGCAAAAAGACTTTTACGTTTTTTGAGCTGCTTCTCATTGTCCAGAAGGTCAATCTTGTTGAGGACAAACACTTTTCGCCTTTTAAGCAGTGTCTCATTAAATTTGCCGATCTCTTCTTCAATCGTTTTCTTGTCAGCAATAATATCTTCAATTGATTTGGAAGCATCAATGACATGCAGCAGCACCTTGGTCCGTTCAATATGCTTTAAAAATTTATGGCCCAATCCCGCTCCTGCATGGGCACCTTCTATGAGACCGGGAATATCTGCAATGATGTGGGGTGGATGGTGTTCAAACTTCATAACCCCAAGATGCGGTTCCAGGGTAGTGAATGGATAGGAAGCAATCTTTGGTCGCGCAGCCGACAACTTTGACAACAGGGTTGACTTCCCTGCATTGGGCAAACCGATAAGTCCCACATCTGCGAGAATTTTCAATTCAATACGAAGCCAGCGCTCTTCACCCGGTTTTCCTCTGCCGGCAAAACGGGGTGTCCGATTTGTGCTGCTGGCAAAATGGGTATTCCCGTGACCACCTTTACCGCCTTCTGCAACAACAATGTTCTGCCCATCTGTAACAAGATCGGCTATAACTTCATCGGTTTCATTATCTTTAACCTGTGATCCTAAAGGGACTAAAATTACGAGATCAGCGCCGTTGCGACCGTGTTTATTCTTACCCATTCCATGTGCTCCTCTTTCAGCCAGGAAATGAGAACGATAACGAAAATCAATCAGCGAGCTGAGTTGTTTTGCGGCTTCAATGATAACATTGCCGCCAGCTCCGCCATCACCGCCATCAGGACCACCTTTGGGAACAAACTTTTCACGACGGAAACTGACACAGCCATTGCCGCCATCACCCCCTTTTACAAAAAACTTGGCCTCATCGATGAAAGCCATGATTATTATCTTTCGTTTGATTTACAGAATTGTCCAGCACTGCCTGAAGCAGTCGCTGATTCATGCAGAGCGGCTGGAATATTTACAGTATCCATGCCGCTCCGTGATATGGTTACAGATGATACTATTGACCCGGATTTGTTGCTGTGAGTCAGCAGACAAGATGGGAAATCAGGACTCGTCTGGATAAACGCTTACTCTTTTACGGTTACGGCCGAAATTTTCATAGGTAACAACCCCGTCCACCTTGGCATAAAGGGTATAATCACGTCCAAGGCCGACATTCGTACCCGGATGTATCTTGGTGCCTAACTGACGAACCAGAATATTGCCGGCTTTGACAATCTGGCCCCCAAATCTTTTTACGCCGCGTCGCTGGCCGATACTGTCCCTGCCGTTTCTTGAACTGCCGCCTGCTTTCTTATGTGCCATGATAAAACCTCTGCAATTATCTATTAAACCGGAAAGTATATAAACTTATCAAACTGTGATTTCGGAAATCTCAAGAGCGGTGAACATCTGCCGATGTCCCTTTTTGACGCGGTAACCCTTGCGCCGTTTCTTTTTAAAAACCAATACTTTTTTCGCTTTGTCCTGCTCTACTATACGTGCAGTCACTACCGCACCTTCAATGGTTGGTTGTCCAATCCTGGCGGTATCACCCTCAAAAACAGCAAGTACATCTTTCAACTCGACCGTATCACCGACTTTACCGGCGATTTTTTCAACCCGTACCAATGAACCTGCAGAAACCTGGTACTGTTTTCCACCAGTACGGATTATGGCGTAACCGGAATCAGCTGCAACCACTTTTCCTGTTTTTTTCTTTTTGGCACTTTTCTTTGTTTCTGCAACATCCTGAACCGTTGTCTCTTCTGCATCAGGCTTGGCTTCAACCTCAACAGTATCCAGCTTTTCGGCAGTCTTCCCGCCTTTACCTTCAGTTTCAGTCTGAAGAAGTTCGATCAGTTCAGCTTTACGCGCCTTTTTATTAAATGATACTCCAAGGCCGGTCAATTCTTCAACCAGCTCTTTAACGGTCATTTTTTCATAATCTATCATGATAATTTCCTATTAATCTCGTACACGGTAAGTTGTCTCAGACAAATTAATAAGACCTTCGCCCCTTACCATATCGTTATTATTGTATCTATAAAACAAGAGTAAAGCCGCACTTGCCCTGCAAACTCA
>JAFDCT010000304.1 GCA_019312695.1 Deltaproteobacteria bacterium
ATGATCACCTTTACAGTCCAGCCCATCGGAATCCTACATTGTAATTTAAAAACCCGGGCCCAAGCCCCTAAAAACTATGATGAATCAGAGCATAGAGGAACCATTGAAATATACCCTGAGTTTCTCGCTGGGCTCGAAGGTATCCGCAGGGGGGATACAATTGTTGTGTTGTTCTGGCTGGACAGGGCTGACCGTTCTGTCTTGCAGGTACATCCCCGTGGCGATACGACAAACCCCAAGCGCGGTGTCTTTTCAACACGCAGCCCGGTGCGACCCAATCCTATAGCCGTTTCTGAATTGCTGGTCGATGACATCAATGATACTGTAATCACGGTAAAAGGCCTTGACATACTTGACGCCACGCCGGTTATTGATATAAAGAAAAAGATATAAAATTATGAATATTAATTATCGTCTGGCGGGGGATATAATCGCATGAAACTCTTAAAAAACGAACAGCACTATGTCTATGACGATTTCCAGGAACTGCAGTGCGGTATCTGCAAGAAAAAACTGTGGGATACAGGACAGGAAATCATCACCAAGGCGAAGTTGCGATGTCCGGAGTGCGGCACAGTCTACAGTTTTGAACCTACACGCTGGCGGGTATTTGCTGATGTAATTTTACGTTAAAAGAGTATACCAGTACAGTTTTGGTAAATTCTTCCAGTAAGCAAAAAAGGCACCCGGTCTGGTACCTTTTTTGCTTAAATAATATGGAAACAAATAACTCTGAAAATTTTAGCCGCGGCCCTTATATTGATATTCCTTGAAGGGGTTATTCTTTTCCGTCACCTTCCAGCTACTGTCAACCATCTCAAGGATAATCGTCTTATCAGTCGGAATAGTTTCAGAACCGTCTTCTTGTTTCATTAAATAGCTACCGGTCACTGACACCTTGATTGCTCTAGTAGGCATATCGCGATACGTTACTTCCTTTTCATCCACAACCTGAATCTTAAGATTGGAAAAATCAAAAGCAGCACTCTGTAATTTTTCCAGCTCCCCGGACTGCTTTTTCTCTTCAATGGTTTTCTTTATAGTTGCAGCAATCATCGGCTGTTCATCAGGTAGATAATAATTGACCAGGGCTTTATCAACCATAAGCTCATGTTTGGCTATAAAATCCTGTATCAAGGCTTTGGGTGCCTGAACCTGGGCTGGATCTGAGGAAGCCCCGCCGCCGCAGTTGATCATGCCGCCAACCAGAAACAGCGCCAAAAAAGTGTAAAATATAACTCTGCTAATTTTTTTTGTGTTACTCATTTTCACTTCATGCTCCTTTTCATCTGATGTTAAGACAATCAAGCCAATGGATTGGCCATAAATTATCATGTAATAAAGACTGCAAAAATTGGATCAATTATATAGTGATGCAATAGCAGAGAAAAAACCATACGTGAAAGCCCTGAATATCCACTTCGCAATCCCTTGTTTTACAGTGTGTAAATCCGGCATCAAACAATTATTGAGAAAAGAATATCAATGAACTGATGCATACTTGTGATCGCACTTTCCATATTATAGTGAAATATCTTCGGACACATAACATCTTCCAGGCTATGAATTACATATGGTGTCCAGGACGGAATTTCAAAGGTGTTGCTGATAACCTGGGCATTCGGTTTAAGTTCCAGGACCAGTTTTGTAGAAAGTTTTTCCATCGCACCGGGGTAAAGATAGCAAACCACCAGTGAGGCACCGGAAAGATCTTCCTTGAGAAAATCCCGTCTGACAACCCGTAAATTGGAGGGCCCCATAACAAGCGCACGGAGCTTTAAGAAAAACCAGGGTACCGGTGAAAGTTCATAGGCCACTACTTTGGCTTTTGGACACCGACGGGCCAGAGGAAAGGCCAGGGCGCCCCACCCTGCTCCGAGTTCATAAATGAAACCTGCCTGGTCAAGCGGTATTGATTTTATAATTTCCTTTCTTGATTGAAAAGTACTTGAAACCGGAGAAATACCTGTAATAACAGTATAAAGAAGGCTGACAACTATTGCGCCCAAAACGCTTATCAGTATGAAATAATCTAAAAACATCCCGACCTTTGATTTTCTATGAACCCGGAAGGAGTTCGCCTTTCATGTGTTCTCATTCCTGTTCAACCTTTTGTGATGCATATTATTGTCAGGCTATAATTTTTTATGGGTTACATTACCCAATACCAGGCAGGTATACTATTCGCCGGTTACGCCTGCCAATTCTGGCCAAAACATTCAGTTTTTTACATTGTAATGATACCTTTCAGCATAACGCTATCAGTGAAACACCGTATAACAGGGTTCGAATTCCCTTGTTTTAAGATTATGCGAAGCAGTTGCCTGCTTATATTAATCTTTTTCTGCTGAATTGATTTTTGCTAAATTTCCCGCCGGGTGCCCGCCTTTGTTTCACTGATCTCATAAATCCTGGCATTGCGAACAATGAACAATTCGAATATTGTTGGCTGAAAACAAAAATGCACTATGTGTCTGTCTTGATATATTGCTGAAATTCTCGTCTTTCTTTGTCAGAGAAGGTTTCAGCTGATGGCAAAACAATTTGAAAAAACAACAAATAATGAGGCGGCGCATGGCAATGCTGAAGCCGATTCCATTTATATCCGGGACGGCAATAAGCTTAATTTTGTTTATAAATTGCCTTATAAGGTCAACATGTATAGTGTACATGTTGAGTCGGATTTTTCCTGACAAAACTGAAGATTGTGGCAAGTAACTATGTTGTAAGTGAGGACTCCGTTTTGAAGTGATACCTTTGAAGAAAAAGGATCATTTACAGAGAGGAGTCAGATGAAGAAAGCCAGAAAGGAGTTGCAGCCTGGGGAAAGGATTTTTGTAGGAATAAGATCTTCATAACAACAAGTGGTATGTTACGGTGAGGACCGTTGAGTTGGAGTTATTCAGCGCTAGCATCCCAGGTAAGTGGGAAGCACTTCGCCGATTATTACAACGATACAGAGGGCATAGGATTGAAGCCGTATATGAAGCCGGTTATTTCGGCTTTTGGCTGCATGACAGGTTAAGCGATTACGGAGCGAAGTGCATCGTAACACCACCGAGCCTGATCCCGCAGGAGTATGGTAACAAGGTTAAAACCGATCGGCATGACAGCCGCAAGCTCGCCCATTTTCTTGCCAAGGGCATGTTAAAGCGGGTTTGGGTGCCGACAGAAAAACAACGGTATCATCGCCAGGTAATACGACGACGGCGTCAGTTAGTAAGAGACCGCACCAGAACCCAGAGCCGCATTAAGGCGGAGCTTAAATTATACGGTTTTGATATTTCGGCTCCACACGGGAAGTGGACCAAGACATTTTTATTAAACCTGGGCCGTATAAGGTTTAATAATCGTTGGATGCAGGAGAGTTTCAAGCGCTTGCTGGAGCAGTATTATTTCTTGGATGAACAGATTGCCAGGCAGACCGGATTATTGCAGCAGCTTTCCAAGACCGAACTCTACAAAGAACGAGTAGAGATACTGACGACTATTCCAGGCATAGGGATGATTGCTGCAATGGAGTTGTTATTAGAACTCCAAGACATAAAACGATTCCAACGGGCCGATCAGTTAGCAGCATATGTAGGCTTAACGCCATCTCAATATACCAGTGCTGATAAAGTCAGGATG
>JAFDCT010000305.1 GCA_019312695.1 Deltaproteobacteria bacterium
TAATGCATACAAACGGTGCCAGCAGTCGAACGGCGGCGGTCTGTATCGGGCTGGTATCTTGGATCTTCGGTGGAAACGGTGCATGGCCAATGGACCATATGGTGATGGCGCCAAGCAGGAAGACCATGACCTCCAGCATGGTATCGTAGCCCCTGAAATTAAGCAGCACCGCTGTTACTGAATTATCAACCCCGCTGGCGGCAAGGCGGTTTGCAACTTCCGGCGCCATGCTCGGCAGCGGCCTGGGAATTTTGAGCACCGTCCAGATAAGGAGCCCGGTAAGACAGGTGCTGAGCAGCAGCACAACCCATATCAGGGGAGCCATCTTTGTTTTTTGAACCTGCATGCGGCTATCCGTTTTCATTCCTCTCCTCCGGCGGGTTTATGCGGCGTTCCTTTCTCTGTTTCCTCTCCATTCTCCGCAGGGCCGCTAGAAACAGCGGTCCTGTCAGGCCGGCCCCGATGGCTGCTTCGGCCAGGGCCACGTCCGGGGCATGCATCCGCACCCATGCAATGGACATGAGCAGGCCGAAGCTGATGAAGAAAATAATCGCCTTGAAAATATTGGCTGAACGGAGCAGCTGCCAGGCCAGCCAGAGCAGGGTACCCGCAAGCAGGATATCGAAACAGGTTATGATTATTGTCATTTCAAAGCCCATGGCTTGATGCCTTTCTGCAGGGCCCGCCGGGCAACGAGATGGCAGGAGGTGGAACTGGCCAGCAACACCAGCAGCCAGATGAGTATGAGCTTTGCAACTGTAAGCCAGTCCGTTGCCTGCAGGCTGAGCCCGAGAATGAGCAGGCCGAGGCCGACGTTATCGGCCTTGGTCAGGGCATGCAGCCGGGTATATATATCGGGGAACCGCAGCAGACCCATGGTGCCGGAAAGAAAAAACACCATGGCGGCTGCAATGAAAAACAGGCCAACACTTTCATGAATGTTCATCGTCGTCTCCCTTGTACCAAGTGCGCCGGACAAAGGTCATGGTGGCCAGAGTGGCCAACAATGAAAATGCCAGTGCGATATCTATCAGCTCGGGCATGTCCATGCCACGTGCCAGTACCAGCAGGATGGCAAGGCCGCAGGTGCCGAACAGCTGGGCGGCCATCATGCGGTCAGCCACCGTGGGGCCTTTGATGATACGGACCATGCCGGCAATTACTGTCAACAGGAGAAAGAGAGCTACGCCGTTATAGATCATAATGAATCCTCCATCATCACCTGACGGTGAAATATGCGGTCAATGCGGTCCTCAAGGCTGCGGATGCTTTTTTCGGCCGGAATCTCCCGGTCCAGGACATGAACCCTGATCTCGTCCCCCTGCAGATCTGCGCTCAGGGTCCCGGGCAGCAGGCTGATGATATTGGCCAGCAGGATGCGGGGGGTGCCCTCCAGCCTGGTTTTGAAGGAAAAAACAGCCGGGTTAATCCTGGGAACCCGTGAGAATGTGCGGCGCAGCACATCTATGCCGCTCATGGCGGACAGCATGATGAAATAGGGAATAAAGGTCAGGAGGCCAACGGGATTGAGGCTTAAAAAGGCAGTCGGCGCCAGAATAACCGAGACAGCAAAGGCCAGAAGGACTGCGGGAACTCCCAGGACCCAGCTGGCCGAATCACCCCCGGTCAGCACGAACCAAGTAAAGCCATAAAGGAGAAGCAGCCGGAATGTACGCCAGCCGGCCCATGATCTTCGCTCGTGTGGGGGTGTGGTCTCTGGTTGCGCCATTGTTCACAGTTTTCAGCCTGCCGGAGAGCAGGAGTTTGGACTGCACATCAGCTGCAGGTCTTCCGGTCATGACCATATCATGGTGCGTCCGGATTACCTTTTCATTAACAACGTTTCCGGCAGGCGGGACAGTTCATTGCCGTCTTCATCCACAGTACTCCGATTGTAAACGTATCCGCTAAAGCGGTCAACCGGATTGTAGGCAAATCCCCTATCATTGCAGCTGTTCCGGCCCCATATCCGCCAAAACGGCACAATGCCCCTTCCCGGCATAAAGAGGACCGGCGAGTCAGGGGGCTCGGTTTAAAACCTGCCATGATATTTTAACGGAAATTGAAGAATGGCAAAAAATATTATGTAATTTAGATACATTTTACCAAGAGGGCATTGTTACCATAACTGCTGATATGTCTGACACAGTCAAGTAAACAAGACCTATCCATTGCCCCCTGTTTTATCGGGGGGGGTTCATTTCAGTAGGGCATTAGCAATTTAAGGTTGCTGCTTCAATATAAACTCAGAAATGCTTCCTAAAGTGTGAAGATGTACTGTGGATATGTTGACTCAGATTTTGCCTGATAAAAGTTAAGATTGTGGCAAGTAATGTTGACTTTTACCTTCCAGTCTGTTTGTTTTATTGGGAGTTTATTTACATAATAATTACAGATACTGCCTGTATAATACAGGAGCCAAAATTCATTGGTGTAGATAACTGGGTTGCCAGTTTTTATCGTAGCCGAGTTGCCTAACAAAAGGTGGCTCGGTTTTTTTAATTTTTACTAAGAAGGAGGGGGAAATGAAATATTCGACATTCACTATGCTGTTTATAACTGTTTTGATTTTATCTTCATGTGCTCCTACTCCAAAAATTGTGACTCTCCCAAGTGGTGAACAAGGATTGTCCATAAGCTGTGAAGAATTTTTAAGTAAATGTTATCAAGAGGCACGTAAGTCTTGCCCTAATGGGTATGAAGTAAAATCCAGAACACCTGGGTCTGATATTCTTGTACCTGTTTATAATTTAATAATTGTATGTAAGTGACATCTAATTGCTCAACTGAATATACAACCTAATAGCTGATTTACGATTTTTAAATATTTACAGTCGTGAACCCTTCCTAAAATGTGAAGATGTACAGTGGATATGTTAAGTCAAATTTTGACTTACAAAACTGTAGATTGTGGCAAGATATATGAACTTTAATTTGTAACAGTCCATATGAATTTATCAGGGTTTTGCAAAGGACCTAGAGGATTTTTGCTATATCGAAATTCATCAGTCATTGGAGCTCCACTACTAAGCTTATAAACAACGAGCTCATCCTTTATCACAATTAAGGCCATAAATTCCCAGCCAGTTACAGTTGTTTTGCGCCTGAAATTGAATAGATCAAGCAAAACATTGCCAAACCGTTGTGAATCAAATTTGCGAATTATAATTTCATATGCATGACATTGTTCTTGATCTGCAAGACAATCTTGCAAGCCATCTGCAAGATCTTTTATGGTAATTGATTGATTAGGCATAAACCGCTCCATTATATCAAGATAATTCAGAATTTTTATATTAGATGTCACAAGGGGCTCAAAGCCTAACTCATCCAACTCACATTTTTTTGTTTGATAGGGAATAACTTTTTCAAAGGCTTTTGTCGCTTCCTCATATGAGTTCCAGGGTGTTACGACAATATTCTTTTGACTTGGGAGAAGAGTGGATGACGAACAACCAAAAAGTGATGCAATTAGAGGCAATATAAGAACAAGAGTGATCAATCTTATATTAATTGTGAAAAGAATGTAACCAAAATGGTGGAATAGTTTTCTATAAATTTTGAATAACATACAGTTTATGTTTTATACGAAAACATTTCCAATAACTAAGAAGTTTAGATTGACGTCATACATAATAGAAAACAAATATATCATACTATATTTTATACATCATAAAAAATAGTATATCGTAAATTGAGCTCTAACAATTTAAAAATTGTTTGGAATTTAAGATTGTGGCAAGAAATATTTATTTAAGTTCTATAAATTGATTACCAATGAAAAAAGTAAGTATAAAATTCATCTCTGCATTTTTATGCCATTTCATTTTCCTGTTTTCTCTCTCTATTACAGCTATTGCCCAGGAAAAAGAGCAAGGAAAACTCTATGAATTA
>JAFDCT010000306.1 GCA_019312695.1 Deltaproteobacteria bacterium
ACGATGAGTGACAGGACGCTTAAATCTATTTGCCAGATCATTTACTCTGCTTCCTCTTTTTTTTCTTTTTGCCAGGGTTTTACACCTGACTCGTAACCCGCATCAGTAATGGCATGGGTTGCAGTCGGACTGGCCATGAAAATAAACACCATGATCAGAAGTATTTTTAATCCCACAAGTACGGTAGCCAGGTTTAATTCGTGAAACTCATAAAGCGTCAGACCGAACAGCATCAAAAGGGAGGAGAGTGTATCCCCTTTGCCGGCGGCGTGCATACGGGAATAAAAATCAGGAAAACGCAGCAGGCCCACAGTCGTGGCAAAAAACAGGAACAGGCCTGTAATTAGGAGTACTATGATAAGGATATTCATTTATCCTCCTCCGCTTTATGCCTGAAACCATAGCCCCCGGGTTTGAGGTTCTTATGGTGCTGGAAATAACGGGAGGCCCCGATGGTGACAATGAAATTCAGCAGGGCGTAGGCAAGAGCAATATCAATAAACATATCTACCCGGTGATAGAGAGTTCCTATAACCACCAGCAGGATCGTGGTCTTGGTGCCGATAACATTAACACCCATGATACGGTCAAGGGCAGTGGGGCCCGATATGGCGCGGTATAAAGCCAGGAGCATCATGAGACAGAGTGTTACGGCTATACCAAGAAAAAAAGTGTCCATTTATCCTCTCTCAAAAACACTGGCAAGCCTGTCTTCCATCTCCCCCGGCAAGCCTGCTGCAGCTTTACGGCTGATAGCATGCACATAAAAAATATCACCCTCAACCCGGATGGTTATGGTGCCCGGGGTCAGAGTGATTGAGTTGGCCAACGCTACCCGTGCCACATTGCTTTGCAGCCTGCTTTTAAAGGTCACGATGGTGGGGTCAATATTGTCCAGCATCCTTGGATGCAGAGCCAGAAAGGAGACATGTATTGTTGAAAGCACAATCTGGTATAAAAGCCAGGGGATATAGGCCAGGAAGCGGAAAGCTATTGCCAGCCTGTCTTTCTTCCCGGTATCGTGCATCAGGATATCGGCCGAAAGATAAGAAACCAGAGCGCTGGAAAGAACACCTAAGGTCAAATGGAACAAGTCGAATTTGCCGGACAGCAGAACCCAGAACCCCATCATGATCAGAAAAGTATAGATGTATCGCATTAAAAGCCTGGCCGATTTTGAAACGCCAATCCACGTTGCAGTTATGTTTTCACTTTCAGCAACAAGTAAAATGATCTATGCTAGCGCCAATGTAATGAATACGCTTGAAAAAACAACTGTTTTTTATGAGTATTTTTACCTATAACAAAAAAACAAGCAATATTAAAATTATTCTCGACCAGTAGCAGAATCTTATAATATCAGTTGGTTAGGTTCTTGGAACCAGCCCGCCGAGGTAAAAATCCACAAAAGGAAAAATGGATTTTTTTCGCATTCTCTTTCCGGTTTCAGGTGTTGAAACATCAATATTGCTACCACCCCTCGTAGCTTTTGTCATATCCTTTTTTTCATCTATGGCCGGCATTACCGGTGCCTTTCTCATCCTTCCCTTCCAGATGAGTTTTCTCGGTTTCACCACCCCTTCTGTGAGCGCCACCAATTTTTTATATAATGTCGTGGGGACACCTGGCGGCATCTTCCGCTATATGCGGGAAGGAAGAATGGTCTGGCCCTTGGCTGCAGCTATTACCATCGGTACCCTGCCGGGAGTTATGGCAGGGTATTACATCAGGGTGAGCTTTCTGCCGGAGCCCAGAACTTTCAAACTTTTCGTGGGCATCGTTCTGCTCTATATCGGGGTACGGGTTATACAAAAAGTTTTGCAGAAAGGCAGGAAAGAAACCACCGGTCCGGATACTGATTTCAGAGTCCGCAATGTAACATTCAGCCTAATGCATATGGGTTTTAACTTTCGAGCCCAAAGGGTGGAATTCAGCCTGGTGGCAGTAATGACTCTTGCCTTGGCTGTCGGAATCATTGGAGGGATTTACGGCATTGGCGGAGGTGCCATTATAGCACCTTTCTGTGTGGCATTTTTAAACATTCCGGTGCACACAGTTGCCGGCGCTGCCATTTTCGGGACATTTGCCACCTCTATTGCCGGAGTTGCCATATACAGCCTGGTACCTCTATATAACGGCCAGCCAGCTCCGCCGGATTGGCTGCTTGGATTTCTCTTCGGTCTTGGCGGCCTGATCGGCATGTACCTGGGCGCATCCTGCCAGAAGTATGTTCCTGAGAAAATCATTCAGGCCATTCTGGCACTTGTCATCTTTACCGTTTCAATAAGGTATATTCTGCAATTTTTTGAATAAAAAGTTCCATAGTGAATACCTTGTTACAGTCCTGTATATAACAGCCATTTCATGTAACCGAACCGCGAAGCGAAAAATGGAAAAGCGACTCGGCGGAGTACCCCGCAAGAGGCTACGACTTTCCGATGTCGCCTGTTCTTGGCGAGCAGCGCAGGACAGTCGGACGCAGTCGGACCACGTGATCAGCTACACTTTTTTGGTTCGTTTTCTTTGTGCAAGTTGTCAGAACAAAAAACAAAGCCCTGCCGGAAACCCGGCAGGGCTTTGTTTTGCTTGCAGAACTATATATTAGTGACCAACGGCCAGCAGGCCGCTGGCTGCCAGGGCAAGAATAAATGCCTCCGCCAGGGCCATGATGGCATAAGCCTTGTCACCCCTTTTAAAAAGTCCGGGCACAATAGCCAGGTAGCATATGATCGTCACACCTGAGAGGATGGCAATCGGGATAAAATTAATAAAGTCCCCTTTGCCGATGAGCTTGAGCCAGGACCAGCCTGTCGGCAGATGGTCCCAGTGGAGAAAATTATGATTGATCGCTTCCAGGTATTCGTGCACCGGCTGGTTCCAGTAGCTCGAAATTTCAGCCAGGGGAACAGCTGCCGGCATGATACGAAACACATAAAGGGCAAAGGTTATAAACATCAATAACAGACCGATAAGCATGCCTTTCTCCAGTATATTGGCATACAGAAGCTGTTCTTCTGTGGCCTGTGCCGTTATTTTACTTTCTGCCATAATTGTATCCTCCCTCCTCTTCTAGAAAAGCTCAATGCCGAGACCTTTGGTCAGGGCCTTAATGCCGGCAAAGCCAAGTATTGCGATAACCATCCAGCGGATAAAGGTGGGTTTTGCAACCTTTAAAATCCGCACCCCCACGAAAGAGCCGAGCATGATGCCGATCAGGGATGGAACAACCATCATTGGAATAACGCAGCCCTTATTCATGTAAATCCAGGCTGCCGAAGTATCTGTGATGGACAGCAGGAACTTGCTGGTGGCAACTGAGATCTTGAGCGGGGCTCCCATCATCAGGTTTAACACAGGTACGTTGGCCCAGCCAGCACCAAGCCCGAACATGCCCGCCATAAAACCAATGATAATGAAAGTGGCCAATCCCATGGGGGTCCTATGGACCTTCCAGTTGATATCCTGGCCGCTGCTGGCCTCATGATAAATACCGGTGATACGCAGGGCAGAGGACAGAGCGTCTGCCTGTTTGACATCCGGGATGGTTGATTTTTTAGCTGTAAACATAATGACCACGATACCAAGTATGGTGGCGCCAAGCAGTATCTGTACTATATTGGTAGGCAGGGCCAGGCCGACCATTGCGCCCACAATAGCCATGGTTGAGGCGATCAGGGCTACGGGAATGGCAAGCCGGAGACTGGCCATATTCATTTTCAGAAGACCGGGTCC
>JAFDCT010000307.1 GCA_019312695.1 Deltaproteobacteria bacterium
TAAGCCCCTGCAGGGCCCGCCGCATTCCTCCCTCCGCCTTTATCCAGACAGGCTCCAGAAGTTCATGCATTTCAAAATAGAGCCCATGATCCCAGAGAATTGTTGCCTGCTGCAAGACATCATCAATTCTATAGCAGGCTATGATTGCAAAAACCTCTTCATATGTTTTAAGCCTGTTTCTGATATACTTTTCATAAACCGGTTCAAGTTCCTGCTTGAGATACTCCGCTGTACTCAGCTGAAATATTTCCCGGTTATTATCCTTAAGGGAACGCAGAAATGATTTTGAAAGCGTATTGCGGATATCTCTGGCCAATCTGCTGTTAAAAGGATCAAAGTGGGGTACGGTCATCTTATTGAGACTGCCGCCCCTTGAAAACCTTCTGGATTTCTTTAAGGGCTATGGCTCCTTCACGTTTGAGAATGAGTTTGTCCTCTTCCAGGCCGATAATAGTTGAACCAGCAACTCCAGGGGTCCTGCCGCCATCAAAAACCATATCAATCTTATCACCGAACTGTGACTTTACTTCAAAGGCATCAACAGCCGCAGTCCGGCCGGATATATTGGCACTGGTAGCTGTAATTGGCATACCAAAAGCCCGCAGCAGCTGTCGGGCAAATGGGTGGGACGACTGCCGTATCCCTATGGTCGAAGTTCCTGCCGTCAGCAGAGTCGGCAGGTTTACCCGTGCCGGAAAAATGAGGGTAAGCGGGCCGGGCCAGAATACATCCATAATAGGTTCATAAAGTGTGGGAATCTCCTGCACCAGTACAGATAGGGATTCCCTGTTGTCAACCAGCGTCAGGATCGGTTTGCTGATTTCCCTCTGTTTCAGGGTGAATAAATGATTCAATGCCAGAGGGTTAAAGGGATCAACCGCGAGGCCGTAAAAGGTCTCGGTGGGGAAGGCAACAACTCCTCCATTGTTCAGAACGGCAACAGCCCTGTTCAGGTCTGCCATGGAACAGGGCTGATAGCCGGGAGCATTCTTAACATGCCGGTCTTGTTTCATCAGCACTTATTATTTCTGGAGTTTCCTGTTCTTATCTTCCACCTGTTTGGCCATTTCCTTTTTAAAGGCCTCCAGTTTATCCGCAAGTTTTTTATCATGGAGAGCCAGAATCCTGGCAGCAAGTACAGCTCCATTTTTTGCCCCCGCTTTGCCTATACCCATGGTGGCGACAGGTACACCCGGGGGCATCTGAACTGTTGAGAGCAGGGCATCCAGACCATTTAACGATGAAGCATCCAGGGGCACTCCTATCACCGGTATATTGGTATGAGCTGCCATAACTCCTGCCAGATGGGCAGCCATGCCTGCCCCTGCAATAATAATCTGCAAACCTTTTGCTGCTGCATTGCGGGCATAGTTGCTTGCTGCTTCAGGTGTCCGATGCGCCGAGTTGACTGACATTTCGTATGGGATACCCATGGCCTGCAGGAAATCTGCTGCTACCTGCATGATCGGCAGATCTGAATCACTGCCCATGACAATCCCTACCCGGGCCCCGCCTGGTTCGACTATCGCTGTTTGCTTTGTATGGCGTATCGCCTTGGCGCCGATATCGGTCCTGTAAAAACTTCCGGGCCATTTAATCATGGCAACCGTGTCATAGGCTTTCTTGATAGCTTTATCAAGATCATCGCCGATGGCTGTTATACCCAGCACCCTGCCCCCAGCTGTTACTATTTTCTTATTTTTCAGGGCGGTTCCGGCATGAAATACTACAACCGAATCCTGCTTTTCAGCTTTATTAAGCCCGGTTATCACCTTTCCCTTTTTATAGGGCCCGGGATAACCACCCGAAGACATAACCACGCATACTGTCGGCCGTGAGTCGATATCAAGCTTGATCTTGTTCAGTCGCTGATCCAGCACTGCCTCGACGACATTGACAAGATCGGTTTTCAAACGCATAAGAAGCGGCTGGGCTTCAGGGTCACCAAAACGGCAGTTAAACTCAACAACCCTGGCTTTGCCGTTTTTTATCATCAGGCCGGCGTACAGTACTCCCTTGTAGGGCCTGCCTTCCTTAGCCATTCCCTTTACAGTCGGAATCATAATCTTGTTCATTATCTGTTTTTCCAAGGCAGTGGTAACAACCGGTGCCGGCGAATAAGCTCCCATGCCGCCGGTATTTGGTCCCTTGTCATCATCAAATATGGGTTTATGATCCTGTGAGGTCGGGAGGGGCAGAACGGTTTTGCCGTCGGTAAAGGCCAGGAATGAGGCCTCCTCGCCTGTCATGAAATCTTCCACTACAACCCTGTTGCCGGCATCACCGAACACTTTGTCCTTCATTATTATATCTATAGCTTCTATGGCTTCCTGCTCTGTCTGAGCCACTATGACACCCTTTCCTGCTGCCAGACCGTCAGCTTTAATTACCACAGGGGTCTTGATCCTCTTGACATATTCTATAGCCCTTTCACGTTTACGAAAAACTGAAAAACCGGCTGTCGGTATGTCATAATCCTGCATGAATTTCTTGGTAAACACCTTGCTGCCCTCAAGAATAGCAGCCTTTTGCGACGGACCGAATATCCGCAGACCCTGTTTTTCAAAAGCATCCACTACACCCAGCGTCAATGAGGCTTCAGGTCCAACCAGGGTCAGATCTATCTTTTCTTTTTTGGCAAATTTTACAAGAGACCTGATATCTGTGGCGCTAATGGCCACACATTCAGCCATTTTCGCAATGCCTGCATTGCCCGGAGCACAGTAAATCTTTGAAACACGCCTGCTCTGATCCAGCTTCCAGACTAAAGAATGTTCCCTTCCCCCTGAACCTATAACCAGCACTTTCATGGTCCGCATCTCCTTTCAAATCTTTAATTAGTTAAACCTAACAAATAAACTCCACCAGTATATACACATGCCTTAACAGCTGCTAAAACAGAGCTAAAAAACCCATGTCAAGCGTAACAGGAAACAATGGTTCTTTTACCACATTGTGGTATGATGGTATTTAGATGAAATATAAACTTGATTTGAGTCTGGCCCCAAATCATATTACCCTGGTCAACCTACCTGCATGACTTATTTTTTGTCAAGATATAGTGAACACTCAATCAGTTATAAATATTCAAAACATACATTTTTTGTCTTGACATCCATTAGTTAAGTTTCTATCATAGTGCCGCTAAATGAATTATCATTCAGCATGAAATTGTCATTAGAGGCTTAGAGAAAACAACCTGTTTCATACTGTAATTATTAATGAAAAATTCAGACAAACACGAGAAAATTATTCGCGCTGCAGTCAAAGTTTTTGCCAAAAAAGGCTTTTTCAGCGCCAGAATTTCTGATATCGCCGAAGCAGTCAAAGTGGCTGACGGCACAATTTATCTCTATTTCAACAACAAGTTTGACATCCTCATCTCTGTATTTGATGAAGAAATAGGCAAA
>JAFDCT010000308.1 GCA_019312695.1 Deltaproteobacteria bacterium
TGAAGCTTTGCCAACCAGGTTCCTGAGAAAAGGATGAAGAACAGGACCAGAGTGAAAATAACGAGTTGTCTATAAAGCGTCATAAGCTACACCATATTTAATGTATAAGTTTTAGGACATAAGCATTAATGCCAAAAGATATATTTTCAAAAAGTCCGGGGATAAAAGCCTACATATTACCCGCAGATATTCTGCTCATCAGATCCTGCCAGCGTTGCAGCCTGCTGCTGCTGCCGGTAAACTTCCCCCTGCCCCTCTCCTTGGCGAGCCACAGTCCGGTACCGTTGAAACTGTAGATCGGCAGCAGATCGCTGCGCTGGGAAGCAGGGCGGATATCTTTCTCAATATTATCCAAAACAAGCGGTTCACTTCCCGGCGTACTGTAGTAGGTCAGGACCATGTGGTGAACATTATAGGTCAAGGCCTTGACATAGGTCAGGTTAAGCTTTTCCTCCTCAACCCCCATGGCCTTCAGCGTAAAGTATTTGGCAATGGTATAATCCTCGCAGTCTCCGCCGAAGGTAACCAGAAACTCAACCGGTGTGGCCCAGTAATCCTTTTGTCCCCAGTGATAAATGTCTTCTATATACTCCACTTGGTTGAAAAAATTATTAACCTTTTCAAGTTTTTGCAGGTCATTATTGCTTGTGTCTGAAATGATCAGCTTTTCCCAGGAAACAAGAAGTGAACGGGCAGAGGGACCGTATTTCTGTTCAGCCTTTTTGAGCAGCTCAGGATCAAGTCGAAAGACTTCCCCTATAATAACCGGCACAATGCCTATCAGAATCGCAAAGAAAATGAGGACAGGCAGCGAGATTCTTATTTTATTACTGTATTTGTCCACTAGTAATGAATAACAGAAAGATTGTTTAATTTCAGGACAGAACCAGTCTTTACAAAACAAAAATGGGGCAGCAGTAAATCTGCCGCCCCATTTATTAACTTACAGAGCAATTAAACAACAATCCGACACCAATCAGATGTTATCGGGATAAACCATTTGGCTTATCATGCTTCTTTGTTATCCTTGTCGTCTGCTGTGGATTTCTCCAAAGCCGGGGCTTCTTCCACCTCTTCCTCCAGCATCAACTGGTCTCCTTCAACCATGCTGTCTTTAGGCCATTGCAGCCCTAAAGTATGTACGAGCTGCCCCATATTACTTAAAATCCTGTACTGCGAATATACATAATCGTAGTAGGTATTTACTAGATCAATCTTAGCATTGATAAGCTCTGCCTCAATATCCAAAACATCAAACATGGTCCGCCTGCCTATATTCCACTGCTTGGAGAAGGCTTCGGCTGTTGCGCCGGTTGATTTTACATAATCCTTAAGGCTTATAATCCTATTCTGGCTGGACTGATAGGCAACCCACGACAACCGGATGGCTTCAATGACCTCACGGTGGGTATTGTTCTGGATCTCGCGTGCCTCCTTGACAAGGTAGCATGTTTCAGCAATACGGGCCTTATCTTTAAAACCATTAAAAATGTTGTACCTTAGAACTGCTGAAGCAAGCAGTTCTTCCTCATAGCCAGGGATATCTACATCTTCCTCCCATTTCTTTTCAGCTATAAGATCCAGCTTGGGGTAGTAGTTGCTTTGGGCAACTCTATACTGGGCTTGCCGTGCTTCAAGGTCTGCCTGGGCGGACTTAAGAATAGGATAGTTGTTCAGGGCTGATTGCTGGGCTTCGTCCAGCGAGGCAGGCATGACGGAATCAACAGGATTGGGTTTGACCAGGTTAACCGGCAGGCGGCCGACGGCCAATTGATAGTCTGTCTCGGCATCAGCCAGGTTTGCCTCTGCAACCACCACGTCAGACTTGGCCAGGGACATACGCCCCATAACCTGATCAAGGTCTGCTCCCCTGTCTATTCCTGACTCACTTCTCAGCTTTATCTGGTCATAAATCCGCTGGTGCGTGGCCAGGTTTTCTTTTGCCAACTCAAGAATTTCAAGTTGCCGGAGTACATTAAGATACACACGTGAGGTGACCAGGGCAATATTTTCTGATGTGCCCTGCATTCGATACGCTGCCGAATTTACCCGTGCTTTCTGTCTTTCTATCTCATTCCGATCAGCAAAACCACGAAAAACATTTTGCTGCAGTGTCAGTTTCGTTGATCTTGGCCAGGTATGATCTTCAACGGGATGATCCTGACCTAGAACTCCATAACTGGTCGAGATGTCTAGAATGGGTCCGTATCCTGCCACAGCCTGCTTGACCTCCTCTTCCCTTGCCAAACGGTTGTAGCCAATTGCCCTAACTTCCGGATTGGTAAACAGCATATGACCAACCGCATCCTGTAATGTTTCAGACTGAGAATTTCCTGCACCCCAGATTCCCCAAACCAGGATTACCAAAAGGAGCGTACCCACATACCTGGATATTGAATTCATTTGCGTGTCTCCATTGCCAGATTTTGAAACTTATTATTATGAAATTAAAATTAACGTTAAAGTTGTTCAAAGGAATCGTCTCAATTATTCAACCCAGATATATTTGAAACGATTTTATAAAATATATCATAAGGATATGACATACTCAATAACTTTTAGTATTTTTGTCAAAAATCAATAAAACGGTTTAAATTAAATTATTTAACCTGCTATCTTTTATTCCAAATGTCTTACTATAGTTAACATTTCGACTTTTACCACAGCCGGAGGAGTTGCCATATTTGCAAAAAGATATTAGATAAATTTATTTTGTCCCCGCACTTAATAAGTAAATTTTATAGTAAGACAAGACCATCAACCTTGAAACTTATTAATACGAAGCACCTGGAGGCCCCCATGAAATTTCGTTCTGCCGTTATGACAATTTTCACTTTGTTGCTTCTCATGCTTTTATGCATTGCACCAGCCTCTTCTATGGATGACCCGGGATTTACAATCAAACGCATGGTTGTGTGTGAAAAAATTGAAGACAGAGAACCAGTGATGGTAGGTGAATCTTTTTCTGCGACTCTCGAGAAAGTCTACTGTTTTCTCGAAGCCGGTGAAATAGAACAGGAAACTGTGATCAGTTTTGTCTGGTACTTTGAAGACAAGGAAATGGCAAGGGTATCGCTGCCGCTCGAGAAAGGCAACAGCTGGAGAACCTATGCCAGCAAGAAACTAGGCGGTCTCAAAGGCAACTGGAAAGTTGAGTTGCAGGAATCATCAGGCATTGTCCTTCATTCTGTGTCATTCCAGTCACAGTAAATAAAAATCCCCTCCCGGACCATACCGGGAGGGGATTTTTTCTAAACCGTTTACTGCCTTCTGTATTCTGTCTTCAGGATTATTGAGCTCCCAATGACTTGATATAGCTTACCATCTCCTGCATTTCCGTTGAGTTGACGTCAATGGCATTACCTCTGTTGGCATTGACAATACAGACATTTACTGCTTCCTCCAGGCTGTTCTGATCGCCACCCATAATTGAAAATTTTGTTTTGGCGCCTGACCCTTCAAGGCCTCTGCCATCGGGGTGACAGGTGTTGCAGGATTTTTTGCCGCCGGCAAAGGCGGGATCATTAAAATGGGCCTTACCCCTTTCCTCGGCAGTATGATGTTTTGCAAAGGCCAGTGTGACTGAGATTACAAAAACGAGAAGTGAGGATACCAATAGTGTTCTTCCAGCCATAGAATTTTCCTCCGTTGAAAAAGGATTTGTTGTGAACTTCAAAAAAATTTCCGTATTTTTAAAGAATATATTCTAAGCCGCAAAAAGGCAAATCCCAAACAAATACAATTCTCTTAATTTGAATTCAGGATGCTTCTTTCATGCATTTGCATAAGTTTCATATCATTGAAATTTATTGTTTTTTTTCAGAAACAATCTGCTTTTTTTGTTCTCTGCATGCAACCGGGCTCATGAGTCCCGGCGGCAACTGATGCTTCATTACAGGATGATTTTTGCTTATAATTATAATATATGATAA
>JAFDCT010000309.1 GCA_019312695.1 Deltaproteobacteria bacterium
AAAAAATGGAACTGGCCATCATGTTTTCTGGCGGCACTGACTCACTGGCCCTTTATGCCCTTGCATCTCTGGGGCATCATCCGGATCTGCCCCGGCCGAGACATATTCACCTGCTGCATATGCTGAATGGCATGAGCCGTTTTCATGATTTTCCCCGTCAGCGTTTTGAGGCGGCCCGGCAGATATTGGCCAAGCAGGTACCTTTGTCGGATATGCTTTCACAGAACAGTGCTGTAAAATTGCCGGAGGCCCTGATGGTTGAGCTTGACATGGGCAGGCTGTTCCAGGGTTTGTGGCTTGACCTGTATGAAGAATATATGCCGCGTTATAATAACAAGAACCTTGTTTGTGTAGCCTGCAAGGTTGCCATGCATACCAGGGCAATCATTTACTGTATTGAAAACTTTGTACCCCACTTGGTGGCCGGCTATGCCAGGAGGCAGGAGTATTACCCGGAACAGACCCCGGTCTTCATGGACAGGATAGCAGAATTCTCCAGCAGTTTTGGTATCAGGACCTATTTTCCGGTTTACGAGGAGTTTGAAGATGAAGTGATCACCAGGCATCTGCTGGAAGACCTTGGCCTGCCCTCAACCGGGGGAGGGGAACGCAAATGCCTTTTCTGCCAGACGCTGACAACAGCTACTGAAATCGAGATCGGTAACTATCTGGATGATATGCTGCCCCTGGTAAAGAAATATATTGAATTAAGACAGGCGGGCAGGATCAAGGAGGCAGCCAACTGCTTCCCGCCGGGCAACACCAAAACTATCCAGGAAGCAATTGAGAAGAAAAAAAATACTTTTTAATATCTTTACAGAAAGTAAAATATACCGTTGAACCTAGACTGGTACCGTTTGCTTATTTCAGGTTTGAATTCTTTTCAGTTGTCTTTTTCATCCTCGGGAAAAGATTTTAGTCAGGGTTCATTTTTTGCAGAATGTTACATTGATTGATCCAAGTGTCCTTCGCGGACAACCCTGAATTTTCCTGAGTCAATATCCAGTTCGTAAATATTGAAATTGCTTCTCATGTCTATGCCATCATAGTGCGTGGCGAGATTTATTGAGGCAGAACCTGTTTCGCCGCTTTTTATGCGGTGAAAAACAGACCGCGGCCAGACAAGAAGTGCCGGGCCATCGTATAAAAGTTTATCATTATGCTCAATGCGCTCCGGGGAGACGATAAATGATTCTACCCTGCCGTAGGCCTTGGTGTAAATTTCTACATGGCGCATCCCCTGGAGCACGATTAGATTGTCATCCTGATGTGGGTGCATATACCAGGGCTCGGGGACATCGCCAACCGGCCCGGGTGATATTGCCCTGTTTTTATGAATAACCCGGTCCACCGCATCTATTTTCGGGACCAGGCTTTTGGGCAGGATGTCAAAGGAAACCCCTGCTGTTTTGCGAAAAGGCTGTAAGGCTACAACCTTATAAAGTCCTGGTATCTCTGCTATGATGGGATCATTTTTCATAGGTATCACTCCTGTTTGATTGACTGCAGTGTTACTAGGATTTCCCCGAGACTGGTATCAAGAAAGCATTCAACATCATGAATATGAATACTTTCCAAACTGAGAGAATGAACCTGAACCTGAGTCTCCGGTGGTAATATTCCCTTAAACTTTTCTCCTGTTGCACGGGCAACCTCGCGCACAGTATCCTCGGCAAATTGTGGATTTCTGTGGGCTTTTAGAACCAGCTCGGTTTCATCCGGACGTTTAAGAAGATCATGTGATATATGCAGGACGCTGTCGAGTATTTCTGTCAAATCATGGTAGGACGGGAGATTACCGTCATCCGTAGATCCGATCAGGAGTCTGGTTTTTGACCTTTGGGAATGGGTAGCCTGTGGCCAGGGATCATTAAAACGGTCGAAAAGTGTTTCATTGTAGGCAAGGGTACAGGGGCAGGCCGTCAGGTGATATATTCCAGCACCCACCTGTGTTTTTACAGCATCCACATCCTTGTTCTTTTTAAAAATGACATTAAAGCTTGCCTCAAAGGCATCAACTGATCGGAGTTTACTGACAGGGGCCTCCTGGAGGTATGGCAGATGACCTGTTAACTCGAGTGACAGATGTTGGGCATTCTGTGTTTTCATAATATGGTGCCCAAGCATTTTTCCATATTCTGTCAGATCGGCAAATTCCTTGTCATGCAGTGAGGAGATTGCCTGTTCCATGCGTGACATGTGAATACCGCGCCTGTCGGCTGCCAGGCTGATAAGGATTCTGGCCCGGAAAGGGATATGACCGCTGTTGTTTGCTGCCAGTCTCACCCAGACAGTCTTTCCTGAGATACCCACTTTCTTTATTGGCAGAGGGAAAGACGGACTTGTTTCAGGTACGTCAATGCAGGTTTGCAAAATTTGCCGGTGTTTATTTTCAGGAATGGTGGTGGTCAAATCAGTTTCTCCTTCTGGAGCGAAAGGTACCAGTCCTGCACCGTCAACCACTGTGTTGTGCTCTCTGCGGTCCACGTGTGCAGCATGTCAAAATGATTCCAATGTGCTGCTGTCGCCCTTGGCTCATTTTTCAGAAAATTAAGCACTTGGCTGATCATAGCAAGAAGTTTTTTTCTGTCACTTAAAAAACAGAGACTGCCCGGATGCAGTTTTCTCAAGGTAATCGGTTTTGCACCTGCAAAACCAAAAGGGTAATGGACTGCGAGCTTGAGGAAAAACAGCCAGTCTTCACCACAGGGGATAGAAGCAAAGCCACCGGTTTGCTTGAATGCTTTGCAGGTGAGCGCCAAGGCAGAAGGCACCAGAAAGCACCAGCGGGTTAGAGCCTGGAAGCAGTCACCTTCAATGCCGGAACCATTTTCAGGAATGAGAAAGTCAGCACCGCTTACCTCATCTCTGGTATGAGTCACCCCATAAGCCACTTCAAAACCACGGTTTAAGGTTTTTACAAGCTGTTGTACATGGTTTTCGAACCAGATATCATCAGAATCGAGGAACATGATAATATCTCCAGTGGAGGCTGCGAAGCCCGCATTGCGGGCCGAACCCGGTCCGACACCTGAGAGTTTGACACAATGAACATCCGGGAACAGTGATGTAACTTCAGCAAGGGTATCATCGCTTGAACCGTCGTCCACAAGAATTGTTTCCAGGTTGTTAAACTGTTGACGTTTAATACTCTCTATGGCAGCAAGCACAGTCTGGCATCTGTTCCTGGTGGGGATGATGCAGCTTATCTTCATTAATTCCTCCTGAGAAGCCTTTGCTCAGATTATATATATGCCAAAAATACAATTTAACAGACACAGTTATTGTCATGCCAGGGGGAAAAGAATAAAATGTAATTTTAGGTTTGCACGAAACCGTATTGCTTTAGTCTGTTATCTGCCATGCAAAAGTGTTTTAAAGGAGATTGAACTGAAAGGGGGGCCACTCAAAAATGCTGACTGATCATTTAATTATAAATCTTCTTATAATTCTGGCGGTAGCCTGGCCCATGGGAGCGTTGTTTGTCCGAATGGGATTGCCTGTCATGCTCGGTCAGCTGGTAACAGGCTTGTTACTGGGGCCGGCAGTGTTCAATATAGTTAATCCTTCCGAGGCAATAACGTTTCTCGCTGATCTGGGGATATTTTTTGCCATGTTTTATGCCGGTATGGAGATGGACCCAAAAGAACTGCTTGAACACATTTGGCCGTCACTGGCAGTGGCGATCGGCGGCTTTTTTCTGCCTTTTGCCATGGGTTTTTGGGTGGCCCGTATTTTTGGCGGCACTGTTTTCCAGTCACTTTTTATCGGTATCGGCTTATCCATCACTGCCATAGCAGTCCAGGCTGTCATTTTGCAGGAGATGCAGATCCACAAGACCAGGATCGGTCATATTGTCATGGGTGCAGCTATAGTTGACGACATACTCTCCCTGATCGGGCTTTCAATCCTGCTGGGTCTGGTGAAAACAGGAACGGTGGATACCGGGTCTGTTTTCATCATTATATTTAAGGTCTCTGCCTTCTTTGCCTTTACCATCCTGGCAGGTCATTTTGTGATCCCTGTTTTCACCAGAAAACTGGATGACTACAATGCCAAGGGTTTTACCTTTGCCATGATAGCAGCACTGGTGATGGCAACCGCCGCTGAACTGGCAGGGCTGCATACTGTCATAGGAGCCTTTCTCGCCGGCCAGTTCGTCCGTAAGGAGATCATGCATGAGAGGATTTACAATGCCATAAGCGATAGGTTTTACGGCTTGAGTCACGGCTTTTTAATGCCGGTCTTTTTTGCTTCCCTGGCATTTCATATTCATTTTCAGTGGAGTCTTTCCTTTCTCTTGTTTGCCACGGTAATAACCCTGACAGCAATCCTCGGTAAGCTTGTCGGCTGCGGTTTAGGGGCCTTGTCATTCCGATACAGTATGCGGGAATCGGCAATAATCGGTTTCGGCATGAACGGCAGAGGTGCGGTGGAACTTGTTATCGTCGCTGTGGTTATTGCGCTCAGCAACGACCTTCTGGCCCAGGGAACTATCAGTGCCCCCCTGTTAACAGAGGTTCAGTTTTCCGCCCTGGTACTCATGGCCTTTATTACGACAATGCTTGCGCCATTGCTGCTCAGATGGTCAGTCATCAAGTCCTGTAAAGGGAACGATAAAGAGCAGTTCTGTCAACTCTGGTCTGATTCAATAAAAAAATGACAACATCATGTTAATCAATATATAGACAAGAATTTTTTACTGGATTCCTGTCCCTCCAATTCCTGAATTAAATATTTGACCGGCTTACATATGGAAACTTCTTCTCTGCTACAGTTAAGTCAAGAATTTCAGGCGTTATCAGGTGCTGACGGCCTGGCAATTATCACTCTTGCCATCTTGGAAGGTATCCTTTCAGTGGATAATTCCTTGGTCCTTGCCATCATGGTCCGCACTCTGCCGAAAGAACTTCAAAAAAAAGCCTTAATGTACGGTATATTCGGAGCTTTCTTTTTTCGAGTGGTGGCCTTGATCTTTGCGGCCCACCTCATGCGCTTTATGGCTTTTAAAATTATCGGCGGTGGCTACCTGGTCTACCTGGCCATGAAGCACATGTTCTTCTTCTACAAGGAGGATGCCCACCAGCCAAGGCCAAAAGCTGCGGCAAGCTTTTGGCGAACCGTCCTGCTCGTGGAACTGACCGATATCGCTTTCTCCATAGACAGCATAACCACAGCAGTGGCCATGAGTGACAAACTTATTGTCGTGTGGCTGGCAGGTATTATGGGCATCATCTTCCTGCGCTTTGCAGCGGGATTTTTTATCCGTTTACTGGAAAAACTCCCGAAACTGGAGGATCTTGCCTACCAGCTTATCTTTTTTGTCGGTACCAAACTCCTGCTGGAAGGCTTTCATATCGAGATCAGCCATGCGGTTTTCTGGATGATGATGGCAGTCATTGCCGTCCTCGGCTCAGCCCTGGTCTACCGGGATTATTACCAGACGCGGACTGAGTCGCATTATCACAACCGGCTGTTGACTCAGCTTAAGGCTCATGAGATCACTGTGGATGAGATTCTGGCCCTGGAATATAT
>JAFDCT010000310.1 GCA_019312695.1 Deltaproteobacteria bacterium
ACGGTAATATTCCCTCGCACTTTCTGGCCAAGATTGCCCAACAATTATCACGCGCCGGCATTATTGAGATTCTGCAGGGCGCCAGAGGCGGCTATCGTCTTCTTGTGCCGCCGGAAAAGCTTTCCCTGCTCGATGTTATTGAAGCAATTATCGGTGAAATATTTTTAAACGACTGTGTGATACGGCCTGAATCATGCCACGCCAGTTCAAGCTGTGCGGTCAATAATGTCTGGCTTCAGGCCCGGGACCAACTCCGCCATACCCTGGACCAGGTCACCTTCGCAAAACTGATCGAAGATGAGTCCTGCTGCATGGTCCAGAGTGAGACCGGACACGCAAAAGAACAAAATATCGCTTAGGTAGTGAAAAGCTCAATATAAATAATCTCTATACAATATTAAATAATGGCTAATATTTACGCACACTGAACCAAAATTATTATGGAGGTGGTATTATGTGTCTAGTGACCAAACAGGCTCCCGAGTTTGAAGCAGAAGCTGTAATGCCCAATAACAGTTTTGAAACTATTTCTCTCTCCTCGTATCGGGGTAAATATGTCCTGGTTTTCTTTTATCCCCTGGATTTTACCTTTGTCTGCCCCTCGGAGATTTTGGCCTTTAACAGGCAGCTTGAAGATTTCAAGGCCAAAAACTGCGAGGTGCTTGGCATCTCGGTTGACTCCATATACACTCACCTGGCCTGGAAAAACACACCCGTGGACCAGGGCGGAATTGGCCCGGTGCAATTCCCCCTTATCTCTGATATCGCAAAATCCATCTCCACGGATTACGGAGTGCTGCTGCCGGACGGCGTCTCGCTCCGTGGTCTGTTCCTGATAGACAAAGAAGGTTTTGTCCGCCATGAACTGGTTAATGACCTACCGCTTGGCAGAAATGTTGATGAGGCCCTCAGGGTCATTGATGCCCTGCAGTTTTTTGAACAGCACGGGGATGTCTGTCCTGCCAACTGGCGCCCAGGAGAAGATGCCATGAAACCCTCGCCCGAAGGTGTGGCTGACTATCTTTCCAAACACGGTTCTTAATCCCCCTCCGGTAGTTTGCAGCTGCCTGAACCTTTAGGTTGAACCAGGCAGCTGCAAACTCCAAAATTCATAAAGGATTTTTTGGCTCGGGAGAAAAAATGAAACCTGTTGAAAAAAAAAGCCAGAATATACTCCTGCTCGGATCCGATGTTAAAGTCAATAACCTGCCGATCAAAGAGGTGAGCCTGCTCCCAGAAGGCAGCCTGCCGGCCTATGGCTACAATCCTGGCGACTTCATCGAACTTCTGGCCGGCAAGGTCAGCATTGAGAATGGGCGCTTGGAACAGTGCTTGAGCTGGCTGGCTTCCTATCTTAATTCTGCCAGTATTACGCCCAGGGTCCGTACCCTGACATACGGTGAACAAAAAGAAATCTTCCAGATCTTTCGCCAAAAAGGCCGAGCCGGTGCCGGGAAGGATCATGGCTGGTTCATGGTGCAGCAGATTCTTCCCCCTGAAGGCAGAAGAAAAGAGCCCGATGTTCTTGTCATTGATGACTCTAATATTGAAACATTAAGCAGCAACAGCGGCATACTCATCATTGATGACGGCGGCTGGCCGCCCCAGATTGCAGAAAGGATAAAATCCTTAAACCCGGAGAGCTGGGCCATCGGTATGGGTATTGGCATTGCCCACTGGCAGGACTGGGCGGAAGAATTCGGTAAATGTTTTTTTCTTTTCTGCCGTCTTTCCGATCTGGAAACCACGAGGATGGAAATGGACAGTTCCGTTACCTGGGAAACCATCGTGGCCATGTCCCTGCGCGCCCTGCATACAGAAGAGATCGGACTCTGGGATGAAAAAAAACAGTGCTTCCGTTGTCATATTATCGTGGAAATGTTCCCCTACGGCATTTTGTATGCCGGCCCCAACGGTGTCTTTTTCAGGTACCAGGAAGGGCACCTGCCGCAAAAAACCGCCCCGCGCCAGAAAGGCTCCATTCCCTGCCATGACACCCTGGTAACATCCATGATGGCCATGGATTTCCTGGAGATAGGGTGCCGCGATTTCTGCCGCAACTATTTTTATGATTTTTCCAGGCGGGTTCTCAGTAACTGGCAGCTGCTCTATGACCACGGCTATTTTTTCAGCGATACCCTGGAATTCCCGGAACTTGATTTTTCTTCTGTGTTTCCTGGAGGCGTCCCCTGTTCCTATATAGAATACACCACCGACCCCGGCTTTATTGAACTGCCAGAGACCTCTTCCGATTTTGCCCAAACCCTTGAGCTTGTTGCCAGCCAGGTATGGAGCGTGGAGAAGAAGAAGGCCCTGCGTTCTTTTTTTCCGCAAAAACTTCCCATAGTCATTAATCAGTCTCAGCTTATGCCCGGTCCTGTGCCGATCATTCTTGATATCCTGCATCATTTAAAGGAAGAAGTAAGCTGGCAGAAGGGCTTCGAAGAGTTCCGTCTCTTTCATATCGGCAACCTCCGCACCACCGATCCGGCAGAATTGGACCCGGTCATCACGCTGCAGAACGTTATGGACAGTTATGTTTCAAAGGAGACTTTCCAGCGTCCACTCTGTATTGGAGTATTCGGCCCGCCCGGGTCAGGTAAGTCCTTTTCGGTTAAAGAGGTGGCCAGGGTTATTTCCAGCAAATTTGACCTGGACCCGTTTGACTTTTTCGAATTCAATATGACTCAGTTTGACGGTCCGGAGGAAATAATTTCTGCCATCGAACCCATCCGCGCCTCGGTAGCCCGCGGCAAGGTTCCCATAGTCTTCTGGGATGAATTTGACTGCCGCTATGACAACAACGAATTCGGCTACCTGCGCTACTTCCTGCCTTCAATGCAGGATGGCGTTACCTTTGTGCACGGTACACCTTATTATATCGGGCGCTCCATTTTTGTTTTTGCCGGCGGTGTAAAATCAAGCTGGGCCGATATGGAAGAACTTTTAAGCCAAAAGGATGCAGCGGCGGTACAACTGGTTAAGACCCTGAAAATTCCGGATTTTATGAGCCGGTTGCGTGTTGTGCTGGATATTGACGGCATTGAAATAGATGATGCACTGCTGCAGGAATCCGCCTCTGAAAAACAGCTGGAGTGTCTGCACCGTATCCTCCTGAAAAGGGCTTTTATCATTGCACACCAGATGGATACACACTGGAAAAAAGCGGCCCGCAAGACTTCCGGCCTGCTGCTGCGGCTTCTTCTGGCCCGCTATAAATTCGGGGCCCGGTCCATTGAGGCTGTAATTGAGGCCTCGAGCGCTTCAGACCGGCTGGTATACGGCCTGCCGGAACTTATTGCACCATCTGCGGCCCGCATCCATGCCGACTGGCGCATAGAGCTTGAACGGGAAGTGGACCACGTCCGTAAGGAAAACAAGCTGCGCGCTGTCTGGTAACCCGGTATAGGACATGCCGGACAGAAAATATAATAACTGGTCACTGCAAATGATTAATCCAAATGACAGAGGAAGGAGGCAACATGGAAAAAGCAGAATACAATTATGACATTGTGAGAAGCTTCGTCAACTGGAGCATTCTCTGGGGACTGGTCGCCGTCCTGGTCGGGGTTCTTATCGCCTTCCAACTGGTGAACCCGGATCTGAACTTTGCTCCCTTTTTAACTTACGGCAGACTGAGGCCACTGCATACCAATGCCGGCATTTTCGGCTGGGGTATCGGCACCTTCTTTGCCCTGTTTTACTACATGGTGCAGAGGCTCTGCCGCAGGCCGCTTTGGAGTGACGGGCTGGCGAAATTTCAGCTCTGGTTTTTCAACGCCACCATTATAGCTGCAGCTGTCACTCTGCTCCTGGGTTACAACTCATCAAAGGAGTATCATGAGCTGGAATGGCCCGTAGACATCATGGTGGTCATTCTCTGGGTCATCTTTTCGGTCAACATTACCATGACCATAGTCAAGCGGAAAGAGGAGCCCATGTATATCTCCCTCTGGTATATGCTGGCAACCCTGGTAGGCGTTGCCGTACTTTACCTGGTCAACGCTGCTGCCGTGCCGGTGTCGCTTTTTAAGTCATATTCCGCCTTTGCCGGCACCAACGATGCCAATGTACAGTGGTGGTTCGGCCATAACGCGGTGGCCATGGTTTTGACAACGCCGCCGCTGGCAGTATTCTATTACTTTCTGCCGAAATCAACCGGTGTACCCATTTACAGCCACCGGCTGTCGATAATCGCTTTCTGGAGCCTTATTTTCATGTACCTCTGGACCGGGGCCCATCACCTGCTGTGGACGCCGGTGCCGGACTGGATCCAGACCCTGGCCATGGCCTTCTCGGTCATGCTGATCGCGCCTTCCTGGGGTTCCGTTTTCAACGGCTACCTGTCCATGAAGGGTCAGTGGCACCAGATGCGGGACAATTACCTTGTCAAGTTCCTGATCCTCGGCATCACCTTTTACGGACTGCAGACCCTGCAGGGGCCTTCACAGGCTGTGCGATCATTCTCAGCATTTATTCACTACAGCGAATGGGTGCCAGGCCATGTCCATATGGGTGCCATGGGGTGGGTATCACTGGTGCTCTTTGCGGCCATCTACTATCTGGTCCCCAAAATATATGACCGCAAGCTTTACAGCATCGGCCTGGCCAACCTTCATTTCTGGCTGGTTCTTATCGGTCAGCTTATCAATTCCCTTTCGATGTGGGTCGCCGGTCTGCAGCAGGCCTCCATGTGGCACAGTCTTAACCCTGACGGCTCCCTTTCCTATACCTTTATGGAAACCCTAGCTGAAATCTATCCCTACTGGTTTGTTCGAGCCCTGAGCGGCATAATCTATCTCGCTGGAGTCGTCGTTTTTATCTATAACCTCAACATGACGGTTCGCAGGGGCAAGGAAGTTCCTGTTGCAGCCGCTCAGACAACATAAAGGAGGGTAGCCATGATTTGGGAGAAAAATCCTGTCCTTCTATTGGTACTGGCAACCTGTGCCATCCTCGTCGGCACCATAATTACCATGGTACTGCCATTTGCCTGGGTGAACACCGAGGCCGACTCGATTGCCTCCGTTAAGCCTTATACCCCCCTTGAACTGGAGGGCAGGGATGTCTATATCCGTGAGGGCTGCAACAACTGCCATACCCAGACCGTCCGACCGCTGGTGGCAGATGTTCTGCGGTACGGCGACTACTCGAAATCCGGCGAGTTTGTATACGATCGCCCTTTTTTATGGGGCTCACGCCGCACCGGCCCGGACCTGGCAAGGCTGGGGGGCAAATACCCGGATG
>JAFDCT010000311.1 GCA_019312695.1 Deltaproteobacteria bacterium
AATTTTCCGATCAATACCGGGAGAAGGCCGGGCTGTGGCCCGCGTTGCCCTGCCGTGGAGAACTCCCTGGTCATCAAACCAGAGAGGGTCTATACAGATGATCCTGTTCCAGCCCCGTGAGCTGTCTTTCTGCTGATGATAGACCATCCACAGCCGGCCGTCGGGTGCCTTTATCACAGAGCAGTGCCCAGGCCCGAAGATGTTGCCACCTTTTTTAATAAGGGGATTGCCCGGGTATTTGGTAAAAGGCCCAAGCGGACTTTCAGCGGTGGCATAGCCGATGGCGTAATGCTGGCTGTCGGCGGCGCCTGCGGAATACAGCAGGTAATAGGTGTCACGGTGCTTCAGCATCCAGGGCGCTTCGGTCAGGGCCGCCTGTTTCTGCTCCCAGGCCTCGGTAGCCTGGATGATGCTGACAGGGTCTCCCTTTTTTTGCAACAGGGATGCCATGGGCTGCACAAATATTTTGAAGCCGGGATACTGGACATGGTAGAGATAGTAGCGGCCATTGTCATCGCGAAACATGTGCGCGTCTATAGCATTTTCAATTAAGGTGCCCCGGTCTTGGAAAACCCCGTCAGGCCGGTCTGCTACCGCCACACCGATGCGTCCGTTTACCGTGTAGTAAAGGTAGAACTTCCGGTCGCTTTCATTATAAAAAACATCCGGCGCCCAGGCCCCGGGCTCCTCAGACCGGAAGACTCTGGGCCCTTTCTGCCAGTTGACCAGGTCGGGCGAGATATAGACATCGTAGCCACGGTTGTCCCCGGTCGGGTACAGGTAGTATTTCCCTTCATGGAAAAGAACAGCCGGGTCCCCTATGCCGAGTATGCCGTTAACATTATCGGGTTGCTCCCTTTCTATGAATATGGTTTCCACCAGGACCGGGTTGGTATAGGTTTTTGCGCTCTTAGTGGTTGTGGCAGCCAGGATAATGGTTACCAGCAGGCAGAGCAATCCTGCCCCCAGAAAAAGAATTTGGCTCTTATGCTTGGTCATAATTTCAGTCATGGTCAAATTTCAGGATAAAGATATACCTGATAATCTAATGCATGCCTGCTTCCAGGGAATGCGAAGTTTTTTTCTGAGCCCCTTCCGGGGTTGGGTTTCACTTTACTCTACACTCTACATTTTACATTTGCAAAATCTGCCTGCAAAAAAACGGTGCATGGTTCGAGGTGAAATGGGGTGGGTCGCGGTGCAGAATTGCTGCCACGGCCGGGTGCCGTTTGAATTCCCGATCGAGAAATCTCCGGATGGACTGGCGGTCCCAACCGTGGGGGTGGACAAAATCGGTATAAAGCGACAGATCGCCCTCGGAAAAACGTGAAACCTCGAGGGTCTCGGCTTCAGGACTGCTGAGCGGCATATTGAAAATGGCAAGGTTCAGAAAGGTTATGGCATTAGCGTGCCGGACGACAAAGTCAAGGGTCTGTCGGGCTTCTATTATTGATTCTTCAGGAGTGCCGAAAAGAAGATAGACATAGGTTCCGATGCCGGCTTTTTTCAAGGCTGTTAAAACAGCAGCAGCCATATCCAGGTCAATACCCTTGTTCATTGAATCGAGAACATCTTGGTTTCCTGATTCCAGGCCTAGTTTCAGCATGACACAGCCCGACCGGTGCAAAGCCCTGCAGAAATCAACATCAGCAAGCGCTGGCTGTAGGCGGGCAAAGCCATACCAGTTCATTGACAGCGGCCTGAGCGCGAGGGTCCTGAGCAGGGCCGGGCTTATGGCATTGTCCAGGAAATGGAGCATGACGGGCTTGGTCTGCTGTACCAGATGATCAATATCAGCCAGTACCCGCTCAGGTGATAAAACTGTATAGGGATTCTTTTCCGCTTTTTCCGGACAGAAGGAGCATTTGTTCCAATAGCAGCCGGATGAAGCACTATAGGGGAGAATGAAGCCGGGTGCCAGGTAATCTTTAAGCTCCAGTCCGCCAAAATCCGGCCGGTGGTGCGCAGGGCTGTCCCTGCCTCCCATCAGCCGGATAAGCGAAGTTGCACCCGGGCCCGGCACAAGGTAGTCAACCAGTCCGGCAAAGGGGTTTTCCCAGCCGGGGTTGCTCAGCCATGATGTCACCAGACCGCCGCCCAGAACAATTGACAGATCAGGCGCCACCTTTTTGACAAAGCCGATCATGGCAAAGGCCGGTATCGCCTGGCTCAGGTAATTGAGAGAAAGGCCAAGCAGGGCCGGTTGTTCTGAAGCCAGGAGCTGCTTCAGCCGTTTTGCAAAATAATCATAAAAGATATTTTGTTCAGGTTGCTCCGCTGCCCGGAGCAGATCTTTGCTCTGCAGGGGTGAAAGCGCTTTGTTTTGATAATTGGCCAGGCTGAGCCCAATATTTTTTCCCGGGCCCGCAAGTTCCAGCATCCTGTTCACATCTGCTACAGCCCGCTGGTAGCGATCCTGGTTGGTATAGAGCGCATGACTGCGCAGGGCTGCAAGGTTAGCTGTCAGACTGCGATAAGCCCGCCTGCTCCAGGTATCATACGGTTTGTTCGCTGCTGCCAGGAGAAAAAGCAACCCTTCAAGGTTTGCGTCCAGAAGGGTACAGGGTAAACCGTTTCCTCGCAGTGCGCCTGCCAGCTGAGCTATGCCGGCCGGCGGTTCGCAGGCTTTGGCAACTGGCGGATAAATGAGCAGCATAACGGTCCTGGATGTATGTCTTTACAGGACCAACTAGGATATATAGGTCGTGATCACAACATCCGCCGCCTGATCCCTGAGCGGTATCAATTCCTGGTACTTTTCAGAAGTGTACCAGGCATCCAATGTGAAGTGATTGGGAAATTCGATAACGACCACGAGGTTGTGGCCGTTTTCGACAACCAGAATCTTGACAAGTTGCCCCCTGAAAATAATTTTTGATTCAAAAGGAGCAAGTGATTCCTGCACGCCGGCCACATATTTCTGCCAGAGTTCTTCATCCTTTTTTGTAATATGTCCCACCAGATATGCCGCCATACGTCAAACCTCACCCTTTCTGTTTATTAATTCATTCTTTTGTGAACGCTTCAGTTTTTTTATCCGGTATTCCAACCTGGCCGCAGCTGTTTTGGACCCAGCCTGTTTTGCATAGACCAGTCTTACCGGTCTTCTGGACCTGGTATAGCGTGCCCCGTCCCTGCCTGAATTATGCGCCTCGATCCTCTTTTCGAGATTTTTGGTGATCCCTGTATATAATGTACCATCACTGCAGCGAACCATGTAAACGCACCATGTGTTTTCGGCAACAGGCCGATGAATCAGCATCATTGACAGTCAGCAGATTTATTCTTCATTCTTAATTCTACATATAAAGAGGTCATCGGACGATCTTTATATTTTTATACAGCAGAATGCCTGCTGCAATAAACAGGTAGAGCAGGATCACCGGCGCCAGAAGGAAAATGACCACAAAGCCCGTGTAAAACAGCACCAGCTTGATTGTGCCCCGCTGTTTGGCCAGGAGCTGGCGTTTTGCAATGACCTGCATCATTGCCTCCACCACCGCAGGTTTCCAGGAGGTACAGTCAACCTCTCCCTGGCCGATTAGCTGCCTTGAATCCTTGCGGCATTCAGAGGCAAGTTCTTCCAGGGCAGCGGTCCTGATCCGCGCTGGTTCAAGCTGCTTGGCAAGCCTCCGGTACTGACCGTTGATCCTGTCGAATTCATTACCGCCCACATGGATCATCCAGCCGATATAGACAAGACAGCTGATGACATAGATAATCTTCCAGTGCCTGAAAATTTTCTTCATCTGTGTTTCTTCAGCCCTGCCCCTGCCGGTTTTTTCCGCTGTTCGACAATTTTGATGGTATTGTTATCAAAAGTTATGCGCCTTTTCTTATACAAGGCCCCGATGGCCTTTTTGAATGTTTTCTTGCTTATCCCGAACAGGGCGTATATCTCTTCCGGCGGGCTGTTATCAGTAACTGCTATAGTGTTGCCGTGTTTTTTGAGCGTTTTAAGGATGGAGCGGGAAATATCATCTATTTTTTCGTAGCCGGATTGCTGCAGGCGCAGGTCGATCTTATGGTCCGGGCGGATCTTTTTGATATAGCCTTTGAGCTGCTGACCGATCCGGATATCCTGGAAAATTTCGTTTTTAAATATCATGCCCCAATGGGCATTATTGACAATCGCCTTATAGCCCAGGTCTGTCCTGGCGCAGATTAAAAGATCCACCTCACTGCCCTCTTCATATTGGGGCAGCTGCAGATTGAGAAATCTGTCCAGCTTTGCAGATGCGGTTATCCTGTTGGTCTTTTCATCCAGAAAGACAAAGACAATATATGAATTGCCTTCCTCCATCCGGACCTGCTGTTCTCTTTTCGGCACGAGCAGGTCTTTTTGCAGGCCCCAGTCCAGAAAGGAGCCTGATGATGTGTTTGCCTTGACACGCAGACTGGCAAACTGCCCGACAAATGCATAGGGTTTTTGCGTAGTTGCCCGCAGCAGCTTTTCCCCTTCCGGAAAGACAAAGACCTCAGCCTCATCTCCCGGGTGACAGTTCTTGGGAACATATCTTTTTGGTAGGAGAATATCCCCTGACTCACCACCGTCAAGGTGGGCGCCGTAGTCACGTATTCTTGTTACTGTTAACCTGTTTATCCTGCCGATTTGTGCCATTTTTTTTATCTTCTGTTCTATTAAAATAGTAACGCCTTGATTCAACTTTCGCTATTCGTTATTTAAGCGCTGTTCCCCGGCAATCCCTTCCAGATATGCCGGGACCTTTGCCTTTACTTTCCGGCATAATTTCCACATGAGGTCGAAATCCACCTGTCTGAGGCCGAAATTATCCTTTATTGCATCAACCATGGTAATCCAGAGGTGGCCGGTCATTTCTGCATCGGCAAGGGCCCGGTGAAATGTGCCTTCGTGATAAATCCCGCAGTAGCGGACCAGCGTGCCGAGTTTATGGTTCGGGGCCTTCGGAAACAACCGCCGAGCCGCCAGCATGGAGCACGCCATCCTGTTCTTTCTGGGCCTGTTGATATACCCAAGTTCCGTATCAAGAAATCTCCTGTCAAAGGAGGCGTTATGGGCCACCAGGGGAAAGTCGCCGATAAAATCGGCAAACTGTTCCATCACCTCCTCACAGGGGGGAGCCGCCTCCACCATATCGTTGCTGATGCCGGTGTAGGCCTCAATAAATGAGCTTATTTTGAATCCCGGGTTCATCAGACTCTGGAAGCGGTCAACGATCAAGCTGTTCTCTATGAGCACGGCACCTATCTCAATGGCCCTGTCGCCGTTGTGCGGCGAGAGCCCGGATGTTTCAAAATCAAGCACTATGACTGGATAGTCGTCCATGGTACTAGTTTAAAAATCCTCATCTCTCAGGGGCTGCAAACGTTGCAGCCGTTGATAATCAGTATTTTTTCAGAATATTCCGTTTCTTTTCTGCCATATTGGTTATGGTTGTTGCTGCTGTCTTATATGGTAATCAATATATAACAGGATATCAGACTCAGGAGGAGTTATTTTATGCCCGGTTTTCAGGATCGGATACTCCGTGCGGCAAAGCTGGATGTTCATCTGTATGAAGAGGTTGAGGCGGACAGGGGTGCCATGGGCCAGGCCATGGCTGTTGTTGCCCTGTCCAGTGTGGCTGCTGGCATAGGAACCATCGGTATGGCAGGGGTAAATCCCGGGACCATCCTGTGGGGCATCGTCGGCGCCCTTCTCAGCTGGTACATCTGGGCCTATCTTGCCTATTTTATCGGCACCAGACTCCTGCCCGAGCCGCAGACCCATGCCGATCACGGGCAATTGCTTCGTACCATAGGCTTTTCGAGCGCTCCCGGTCTGATCCGGGTGCTGGGCATCATCCCGGCCCTGGGCGCGGTGGTATTTTTGGCAGCCTCAATCTGGATGCTCATTGCCATGGTGATCGCGGTCAGGCAGGCCCTTGATTATAAAAGCACCTGGCGGGCTCTCGCGGTGTGCGGTATAGGCTGGATCATCCAGACCCTAATTATCATGATACTGTTTTCCGTTTTTGGCGGTGGCCCAGCAACACCGGCCGGCTAGTCCTGTCCCATAATCCGGATTGCACTTCAGGAACTGCTGGAGACGGTCTTGCCAAAAGCCTGCATTACCTCCATGGGCAACGGAAAAACAAGGGTGGTGGCATTTTCATTCGATATGTCATTTAAAGTCTGCAGGTAGCGCAGCTGCAGGGCCTGTGGGTTCCTGGAAATGACATCTGCTGCCGCCAGCAGTTTTTCCGAGGCCTGCAGTTCACCTTCGGCATGGATGACCTTGGCCCGCCGCTCACGTTCCGCCTCCGCCTGT
>JAFDCT010000312.1 GCA_019312695.1 Deltaproteobacteria bacterium
GTGTCCGGCACACTCTCAATGATCTGGGTGGTAGCCTCAATACCGTTTAAATCCGGCATGGAGACATCCATGACAACTATATCCGGTTTTGTTTCCTGGGCCAGTTGCACAGCTTTTCTACCATTTTCAGCTTCTGCGATCACCTGAAGATCGGTTTGTTTTTCCAGTAGGGATCGGAGCCCGGCCAGCATTATTTTATGATCATCTGCGATAAGAACACGAATACTCATATGATTCCTCAAGACTTAGCCACTGATTTTAAAGGTGCCACAAGGGTAACCATCGTGCCCTTGCTCCTCTGGGAATCCACCTCCAGACTGCCCCCGAGGTGGCGGACCCTTTCGGTGATGTTAAAAAGGCCGAACTGCTGGTCCCTATAGGTTCTGGCTGCTTTTGCTTCCGTACTGAAACCAATACCGTCATCGGTTACCCTGATGCGCAGATTGCTCTTATTAACCCGGATGGTTATTTTTACTTTACGTGCCTGGGCATGTTTAACGATATTGACAAGCAGCTCCCGCACCGAGCGGAAAAGAACGATTTCGATGTCCTGGCTCAAGGGTGCCGATTTTTTGTCAGTCTCAACAGAGCACTTCAGGTTATGTTTGAGTTGAAACTGCTCTGCCAGCCAGTCGATGGCCGCAACCAGGCCAAGTTCATAAAGGACCGGCGGGCTCAACTCAAAGGTAAGGGAGCGAGTGTCCTGGATAGTCTGTTTTACCAGTTCCTTGATTTCATCCACCTGTCGGGTGAGATGAGGGTCCTTGAGTTCCTGGCGCAGTTCAAAACAGCGCATTTTGATAACAGAGAGTGTCTGGCCTATCTGATCATGCAGGTCAGTGGCAATGGAACGCCTCTCGCGTTCCTCCACCAGTGACAGCTCTGAAGCAAGGGACTGCAGTTTTTCTTGATATATCAAGAGCTTGCGTTCCGCCTGCTTGCGCTCCGTGATATCATCGTACACATCGACAATCTCACCTGCCGGCAACCGGTAGACATAGTTCTCTTTCCACAGTACCAGATCACCATCCTTGTAAATAGCCACCGGGTGATATTCCGGTTTCCCTGTCTTATGAACTCTTCTAAAGGTCTCCAGCAGACCATATTTCTCAGCTGAAGGCATAACCTCAACGAAGTTACGCCCGAGAATCCTTTCTTTCTTTATGTTTTCGATGCGCTCTGCGGCCCGGTTGAAGTCTATTAAAACAAACTCGGTGCCTTCCTTGCGTACTTGAAAAACCGCAACACCGCTGCTCATGTTGTTAAACAACTCACGGTACCTTGCCTCGCTTTTTTCCAGAGCCTCCTCAACCTTGCGCAGGGCATCAATATTTCGTATGGCAAGAACAAAGTGTTCCTTCTGGTTCAGGGGCATGCTCATGACTGAAAGCAAACCCGTTTTGACTACACCCTCCGCGTCAACAAACCTGGTTTCCCGGTTGATAACCGGCCCCCTTTTTCTAATGGAGCCGAGCAGCTGTTTCTGTTCTGCAGCATCCTCTAAAACAGCTATCTCTTTAAAACCTTTACCTATAATATCTTCTTTGGCATGGCCGAGAAACAGGGAGAACATCTCATTGACATCAGTATAGATCCCCTTCCTTGCCTCGATAATGGCAACCGTGTCCGGGCTGGTTAAAAATGCATAGTGAAAACGATTCTGGCTTCTTACCAGTGTTTTGGGGGCATGCAAGTCTTCAGTTGCATAAGCGGGCTGCATCGTGTGTGTCTCTGTCGTCTTGGTCGAATCGCAAGGCGCGGTTTTTGCTGCGGCTTTTTTCATATTAAATGAATGCACCTTTGGCTTCCATTCAGTAGAAAGGATGAGATTACTGCCATCCCTTTATTCTACCATTTTTTGCAGCAGTTCCGCATTGCTGAATTATTCTTGCGGCAAGGGGAGAATCAATACCCTGTTGCGCAATCTTCCTCTATCAGCTAACATTCTTTACCATCGAATCCGGAAAAGTTACAATATTTTTTGAGAAAACATTGGTATAGCCAAATCGCTAGAGCCAGAAGCGAACAGGCCGACAACTTTGCTTGCAACATCATAACCTTTTGATTTATTGTATTTTTACAACTTTTTTTCACATGATATACTGCATGCGTTGCCAAAAAAATATTCAGGGAAGATGCCATGGCAAAATATGTCCTGATAGTAGATGATGCACCTAATATTGTCCTGTCCCTTGAATTTCTCATGAAAAAAGAAGGGTATGACGTACACTCTGTTAGTAACGGCGAGGAGGCAATGGCTGCCATTGCCGAAAAAATCCCGGATCTCATTCTTCTTGACGTTATGATGCCCAGAAAGGATGGCTATGAGGTTTGTCAGGAACTTCGGGCAAGTCCGGACTGGCGGGATATAAAAATAATTATGCTGACAGCCAAGGGCAGGGATGTTGAACGGGAAAAAGGCTTGGCACTTGGTGCGGATGATTACGTTACAAAACCATTCGCCACCCAGGAGCTTGTTGAAAAAGTTAACAATCTGCTTGGCTGAATTTGTTCCATGCTGTTACCGAGCCAAGTACGTTATTTGACCAGGGCATTCAAATTCCACTTATTGATAGCTTTTATATGGACCAGGGATCACTTCTAAAAACCATACTGTATGAGTTGAAAGATGGTGTCATTGTCTGTGATTCCGGTGCCAGGATTACCCTGTTCAACCAGGCGGCAGAAGATTTATTTGGCCAAAATAAACTGCTGAAAAACGGTTTGTCTCTATACGCTTTATGCTACCAGCCCCCGGTTGAGGAAGCTTTGCGCCTCCTGGCCTATCAGCATGGCCTCAGCAGCCAGGCTCAGACTCTGCCCTATATCCAGTTTATGAATAAAGCTGTCGATAGAAACCAGTACTTTCGCTGCCGAGTAAGTTTTTCGTCGCCTCCGTCTGCCGGAAAGGA
>JAFDCT010000313.1 GCA_019312695.1 Deltaproteobacteria bacterium
ATAGCAGAATGAAAAACAAGATGCAAACATCACGAACCGAACGCATATCAGGTATCCTCCATTGTTCAAATTAAACTTCTATTAAGCCTGTATGTGAAATATTAAACTAAGAAAAATTGTTAATCAGGATAAACTCAACAAGTTCAAGAGGATACCCTGCAACCAGTTTTGTAGCAAGTTTTTTCGGTTATTGTTTCGCTGCCATCTGCTGAATTATATATTAAAACAAAATACAACCCAGTGAGACTCTGTCTTGCCTAAAGCAATTGTTTCGTTTACAATTTTATTGCTTTATATTAAAAGCGTCGTGCCTCTACTATGCTTTTTGTTCATTTGAAAAATATTATAATATACTGCGGGTTCATGAAAACCACACCTTCCATTCTCATTTTCTTCACAATCACTGTGGTTCTCCTGCTGTTGAGCTCCTGCTCAGGCGGTAACACAAAACCTATAAGAGTAGGCGATACAATTGCCCCTTTTTCAGGGACAGACCTTGAAAATAAAACTTACACTCTTGCCGCCCAAAAAGGGAAACCTGTAGTTATCCGCTTCTTTCTACTCGATTGCCCATACTGTAAGGCAGACACGCCAATTTTCAATGAGTTTTACGAGAAATACAGGCAGAAAGGTTTTGAAATAGTTTACATAAACAATAACGGTAAAAATATAGATGAAGTAAAAAAATTTAGCCGGGAACTTAACGTCAACTTTCCTGTGCTATTTGATCCAGATGGAACTATTGCCAAGCAGTATAACGTCAGAGTGCAGCCCCTGACCATGGTGCTGTCACCGGAGCATAAGCTTCTGGCAGCTCTGTTAGGAGGAGTTAGCGAGGCAGAACTTGATGAACTTCTGGGAAAATACTTTCAGGGCTAAATGTTCCTGAGACAGATCATAGGAGAACTCTATGATGATAAAAAACCTGTTCCTCCTGTTATTTATATATATCCAGCTTTTCTTATTTATTCCTGCAGTTTCAGGCAACACCGAGGCTGCTCATACTGTACCCGATAATGTCCGCTGCCCGGTCTGTGGCATGTTCGTGTCAAAATATCCGAACTGGCTGGCCCGGATACATTACGATTCACCAGATAAAACAGAGTTCTTTGATGGCGTCAAAGATATGATGGTCTTCTATTTCACTCCACAAAAATACGGCGGGGTTTCACGCGAAGCGATAAGAGGTATCTACGTCAAGGATTATTATTCCCTTAAATGGCTGGCAGCAAAGGAAGCTTTCTATGTGGTTGGCAGCGATGTTTATGGCCCCATGGGACACGAGCTTATACCCTTTGGCTCCAGAGAGGCTGCAGAATCATTCAACAAAGACCATCACGGCAAGAATATCCTTGCTTTTGATGAAATAACCCCTGATCTTATTGAGTCACTGAGGATGAGCCAGAAAATGCGCTGATATCCGGCTTGTACTATCTGCGTTTTACAAATAAAACCTTAATATTCAAACATGCGAACGAATGCGGCCTTCTCATAAACTCTTCATTCTCCTCCTGGTGCTTATCATAATCGACAGTATGCTTTATTTACATGCCAAACGATTAAGCCGGGGCCTCAAAAAAGACCAGGCTGTCCAGGCAATTTCAGTTGCCGCGCTGGGGCTTACAGACCTCTGTGTTGCAACAGAGGCTCGTTATACCAGACATCCAGCCGTAAGTGACCCATTGGCCCCCTTTATGGATCACCCCGGAGCAATTGAGCACTTCCCGACCGGCTCCTTCTGGAGTGTTCCAACAAATATGTATTTGCAATAGTACACTAGTGCCATGCTCCCCAAAGGACTGGAAAAACAGATTAACATCCTTGATTTCTCGCTCATGTCTCTTTGGCGCAGAAAACTGAAAAACCTTGGTATCATGTTTGTCTTTGCCCTGGTAATATTTCTGCTGGGCTCCTTCCAAATGCTGACGGGCGCTCTGACAAATTCAGCTCAAGCTGTCCTGAAAAACACCCCGGATATAACAATTCAGAAAATGTCTGCCGGCAGACAGGAAGCCATTCCTCTGGCCCATGCAGAAAAATTGCATTCTATTTATGGCATACGGGCTATAATTCCCAGGGTGTGGGGATATTATTTCGATGAATCAAAACTGGCCAATTATACTATTATGGCCTTAGAGCATGATAGCATGCCCTATGGCAACAACCTCAACCTCACGCTGGCTTATGGTCATTTTCCCAAGAAAACAGAAATCGGAAAAGCTGTTATAGGCCGTTCTGTCCATGACATTCTCGGACTTGATAAACGCCGTATCTTCTCCCTGTTCCGGCCTGACCTTACCCTGAAATCCTTTGAAGTGATAGGAGTTTTCAGCCAGCAGACAGACCTCTTATCCAATGACCTCATAATCATGAATCTAACTGATGCGCGCGATCTTTTTCATATACCTGAGTTAATGGCAACGGATATTTGCGTTTATGTAACAAACCCAACTGAAATCGAGACTATTGCCAAAAAAATTGCCGGCCTGCTGCCAGATACCAGGGTTCTGACAAAATCGCAGATACAGAAAACATATCAGGTTGTATTCAGCTGGCGCAGTGGCTTAGCCTCGATCTGCCTGTTGACCGCCCTGGCCGCCTTTGCCATTCTTGCCTGGGATAAGGCGTCAGGAATGTCACCTGAGGAAAAAAGAGAAATAGGCATACTGAAGATCCTCGGCTGGGAAACAGGTGATATCCTGGCAGTGCGCTTCTGGGAAAGCGTACTGGTATCAGTCCTTGCTTTTCTGTTCGGCTGCACCGGGGCATATATTCATGTGGCTTTTTTTGATGCTTCACTTCTAAAACCTATAATGGTCGGCTGGTCCGTAATTTATCCCTCTTTCAAGTTGCTGCCCTCTGTTACACTGGCAGACCTTCTGCTCATATTTACCTTTTCGGTGCTACCATATCTTGGTGCCACGGTTATCCCGGCCTGGCGCAGTGCTACGGTGCCGCCTGATTCGGCGATACGGTGAAACGCGGGGTAAGGGTCCAAAATGTCAAATGCGGAATGGAAATGACTACTTAAAAATTCTATGCGGAATACTGAAAGCTGATTGCTGCTACATATGCTGATCGAACTGGAAAACACAATTAAGATATACAACCAGGGTAAACCAAACGAGGTAATAGCCCTGAAGGGTATCGATCTCGAGATAGAAGACAATACTATGATCTGTTTCCAGGGTGCCAGTGGTTCAGGCAAATCGACCCTGCTTGCGATCATAGGATGCGTATTCCCGCCAACCAGCGGCCGGGCCTCCATTGCCGGGAAAAAACTCTCTCGTATGCCCGACAGGTTTCTTACTATCCATCGGCGTGAAAAAATCGGTTTTATTTTTCAGCAGTTCAACCTCCTGCCCCGCCTTTCTGTACTGGACAACATCACCCTGCCCCTGCTACCCCTTGGCATCTCACCACATGAGAGGAAGACCCGGGCCAGAAAGCTTATGAACCAGTTATCAATAAGCCATAAGGAAAACTTTCCTGCCGCACAGATTTCCGGAGGCGAAATGCAGCGTGTAGCTATAGCACGAGCCTTGATAAACAACCAGCCCATCATTCTGGCAGATGAGCCTACCGCTCATCTGGACAGCGCTCTCAGCATTGAATTCATGCAAATTATGGTTGATTTAAAGGAAAGCGGCAAAACAGTTATAATTGCCTCACATGATTCCCTGGTATCAGAACATCCTGCCATTGATAAAATTATTAATATAAAGGATGGGCGCATCCATGTTCCTTAACTCCTGGAGTTTAGGGCTTACCCTGGCCGGCCTGATTATTTTAGCCCTTGGTGTTTTTGCCTGCCGGACAGCTGTCAGGATACTGCGTTACTGGAATCCGCAAAGTGACTCCAACCTTCAGATAAAACTTGAAAATGAAATATGGCTTGCCTCCACCCTGGTTGAATATGGCTTGGGTTTTCAAATCCTCAGCGTAGTACTTTTTGTCCTGGCCGCTGATACATTCTGCCAGGTGATTGTCGGCGCCATGTGTGCCACCGGTGCTCTGCTGGCCAACAGTTATGGCATGCCGGCCCTGCTGGTGAAACTCGCCGGCATTTTTGTCTACGGTTTCTGGATTGTACTGCATAAACTTGATATCAGTTCTGAAACATATCCTCTGGTGAGAATCAAATATATCTATCTACTCTTTATACTTCCCTTGCTGGTTGCAGATATAACCCTGCAGACACTGTATATCTCTTTTCTCTCACCTGACATCATCACTTCCTGCTGTGCCGTTGTTTTCGGCTCATCTGACAAAACAGGTCCGAACCTGCTGGAGGGCTTTTCTCAGGCAACAACGATTTTTCTTTATTACGGAACTGTTATTGCATTAACAGCTATGGGGTATTTGCTTCTGAAGCGTTGGCTGGTATTGCTGGCAGCTTTATTTTCCGCCGGTTGGATCTGGTTTTTAGGTCTGGCCGCTATTGCCATTATTACAGTATTTTCCTCTTATATCTATGCAATGCCGTATCATAACTGTCCTTTTTGCATCCTGAAGCCAGAGTACAATTATATCGGCTTCGCCCTTTATTTTACCTTGATACCGGCTTCATTCTTCGGTCTCACAACGGTACTTGTCGAACCTTTCAAAACGATGAATAACCTTGCTGGTGCTGTCGAAAAATATCAGCGGGGGGCTATTTCTTTCTCACTTATTTTATTGCTGCTGCTGACAGCACTCAGTTCCTACCACTTCCTGCTATACAGGATCAGTGGTGGTGAGTAGCAACTTTTGGGTCAAGACCCTCAGCCGGCACTGCAATATTCCCCTGTTTAGCCTTCTCTTTCTTTCCTTGCCAGCGTGATGAAACAACAGAACCGACAGCTGCTACAACACCGGAAGAAAATACACTGAAGACCAGCGGCATACCTTTGATGCCAAAAAGGTCAAAGACAAATGATTTCAGCATGCCAAGCAGACCGACAACTATTGCTACGGTCAAGATCTCGGTATTTTTTCTCCTGCTCGCAACCATGAGGAGAAACACGGCCCCGAGATTTATAAATACTGTTTGGCCGCCACGAAACATGAAATCTAAATCAGCTGTGCTCCTGGCCAATACCTGGTAGAGACCCAAACGCAGGAGAAAAAAGCCGCTCATCAGCCCCGTGAGAAGCAGTATGACAGCACTGAAATCCTTCCTGTCAAGCCAGGAAAAAAAAGCCGAATGCATGAGGGGCGGCGCGTGACTCCGGCACCACCGATACTGCAGAAAACTCATAGTCATCAGTGTGCCTATTACCAGACTGCCGACAAGCGGACTGGCAAAATCTGCCGCAACAACGCCACTGGCAACTGCAACGACACCGGCAACCAATTGAAACAGGTAGGAGGTACAGCGAATACCGCCGCTTTGCCACCTGTTTGCAACTCGGGCCAGCAGATAGGCTGAAACCGATAAAATCGGAACCGACCAAAGGAGATTTGAAAAAATCGCGGCAACCCCAAGACTGAGAAGCAGAATTCCTGCAAAGGTATAAGTAGTACTGCCGATGGCTCCTTCTTTGTTGCGTGCTGCAAGCCACCCGCCTGATACAAGATGCAGTAAACCAGCGAGCACTCCAACTATCCCAAGCAACAATGTCGTACGATACCAGGGGACTGTAACAGACCAGGCAGCGAGAAATGCTCCAACACCGGCAATCGTCGGCAGCAGGCTTTCAAAAAAACCAAGATCTTCAGTGTCCGTTGCAATCCGGTGTATATTGGTAACGGTAAAAAATAACCAGATGATTAAAAGGAGCGGATAAAACCAGCTCAGATGGAGAATTGCCGCGGTTGGCTCATCGCAGGTGGGAGGGACATTTAATTTAAAAGCCCAGAAAAGCCAGAAAACAATAATCAAGCCGAAAGTTGTATAACGCAGGGATGGACATATTTTTTGGCGGTTGGCAATATAGCCACTTACGGCACCTCCAAAAAGCAGCAGTGCCAGCAGGGGATACACCGGGTAGGGAAAATCTATTGACATGCCTACAAGACCTGTTCCAAGGCCTGCCAGGCAAAGCTGAGATGAGGCTCGATAACGGAGTCCCAATGCCATCACCACTGAGCCGGCAATAAATAAAATAATATAGGCCATGACTGATGAGAGCGACTCAAAACGTCCATGGCTTTCCAACACTACAGAAAAAAGCAGCAGCAGGCCACAGGCGGGAAATACCGGCGCCAGGCGGCTTAGCCGGCTGTACAGCCACCAGCCGCCAATTATGAGCGCCGCAGCATAGCCCAGGCCAAGCATTGAGCCAAGCTGAATATTAATGATTTCATTATCGCTAATGGTTCTAAGGGTAAGGGCAATGACAAGTGCGAAACAGACAGCAGCAACTCTCGGCAGCAACGCACCAGTGCCTGCTTTTTTCAACATACCCTGCTGGTCCTGCAAATTTGCTTGCTGTTCCTGTAAAGGAGGAATTGCTGCCTGGACCTGCTTCCGTTTTTCCTTTAATGGCTCCCCTTTTTCCAATTTATGCATTCTGGCCGACAGTTCATCCACCACTGCCTGGAGAGAATCGACCTTTTCGGTCAGAGATTTCAATTGTCCTTCTATTACGTTCTGCGTATCAATCATATTATTTTTTCTCTATCTGCCTGATTAAATTATTGTTTTGGATGCTCTTCAAAAAAAAGAGAGAAAATGCATTTATGGGTTGCACAAATTTTTCGAGGCATTTATATTCCTTTGCGTAAATTTAATACCACAATGTGGTACAAAATTTGTTGCCATATATTACAAACTATGTCAATAGTAATTACCACAATGTGATATATTAATTTTAAAACTACCAATAATAATTTTTCATATTTTATAATAATTATAAAAAAACACTTACAACCCTCTGAGTTTGCCGATCTGAATCATTATCCATTAATAAACTTGAAGACCGGAAAAGACCGTACGGTTTTCTTTATAATTCCAGGTAATTGATAAAAAAGCTGGTTGTGGGATAAAATGTTCCTCACCGAAAGGAGACAGACAGCATAAATGAAAAATCATGTATTGCGACCTCTCTGGGTAGTTCTTATCGGTGTTGCCCTGCTTTTAATAGTGCGACACTTCATAGTACCCAAAGATTTTGGCGTTGAAGAAGGCGGGAACTTTACTTACAACTATCATCGGCTTTCAAGTACCGATGAATGGAAAAACTTCAAGGTAAAATACAGGGGTAAGGAGTATTGCCAGGAGTGCCATGAAGAAAATGTTGAATCCCTGCTCGATTCACCCCATGAAATAATCGAGTGTGAAAACTGCCACGGGCCGGCCATAGATCATCCAGACAATCCTGAAGCACTGGCAATTGATACCAGCAGAGCCCAATGCCTCAGGTGTCATGCTTATCTGCCCTACCCCACCAGCCAGCGTTCAGAACTTCCCGGTATCAATCCCCAAGATCACAATCCCGGTGAAAATTGCGTTGATTGCCATAATCCGCATAACCCCGATTTGGAGAATATGTAATGAGTTGCTCTCGTCGTGATTTTTTAAAAAATACCTTTAAAACCACTCTGGCTTCAGCCCTGCCGCTTTCAGCCTTTAGAATGCTGAGTCCGGCTGAAGTGAAGGCCTATATGGGTGATTCTTCCATCCGCTGGGTTTTTTTGGTGGACACGAAAAAATGCGTGGGGTGCGGTCTCTGCGTCAAGGCCTGTAAAAATGAGAATGAAATCCCCTATGATCCGCCTATTACCAGAACATGGGTTGAGCGATACGTCCTGATGAAAAACGGCCAGGCCCATATCGAATCACCATACGGCGGCAGGGATGGCTACACGGATACAAAAATACGTGAAAATGAGATACCGCCTGAGCAGATTGCCAAGGGGTTCTTTGTACCGAAACTTTGCAACCAGTGCAAAAAACCGGCCTGTGTTCAGGTCTGCCCGGTTGGTGCTACCTACCAGACCCAAGATGGGGTTGTGCTTGTCGATCGCAAATGGTGCATCGGCTGCGGCTATTGCATCATGGCATGTCCCTACGGCATGCGTTTTTTCCATCCCATCCATAGAGTCGCAGAAAAATGCACGTTCTGCTATCACAGAATCAAAAATGGAATGAAAACGGCCTGCGTACAAAACTGCCCTTTTGGCGCCCGCCGCATAGGGAATCTGAAAGATCCCAATGATCCTGTGACCAAGGTAATCATGAACGAACGTGTATCTGTCTTAAAAGATGAATATGGCACAAAACCCCAGGTCTATTATAT
>JAFDCT010000314.1 GCA_019312695.1 Deltaproteobacteria bacterium
AAAAAATTTTATGAAACAGAATATACTGAAAAAGATTAATTCCCCTGAAGATATCCGCAGTCTTTCAATTGCTGAACTCGATCAGCTCGCTGCTGACATTCGCCAGGAAATCGTAAAAACCGTCTCCAAAACAGGCGGGCATCTTGCACCCAGCCTGGGGGTAGTGGAATTAACCCTGGCTCTGCATCATGTTTTTAACACACCGTCTGACAAATTGATCTGGGACGTTGGGCACCAGGCGTATGCCCATAAACTGGTAACAGGGCGCCGAGATCAGTTCCACACCCTGCGTCAGCATAAAGGGATCAGCGGCTTCCCCAAAAGGGCGGAAAGCCCCTATGATGCTTTTGATACTGGCCATAGTTCCACCTCAGTTTCCGCCGGCCTTGGCATCGCTATTGCAAAACATCTGAAAAAGTGCAACGATCGCGTCATCGCTGTCATAGGAGATGGCTCCATGACCGGAGGTATGGCTTTTGAGGCTCTTAATCAGGCCGGTCACCTTGATAAAAACCTCATAGTGATTCTCAACGACAATGAGATGTCGATCTCCCCTAATGTCGGTGCACTTTCAAGCTTCCTCAGCAGAAAAATGACCAGTAAACAGGTTGTCCGTGCCAAAGAGGAATTAAAACACCTGCTAAAATCATTTTCCAATATCGGGGAGAACATTCTGCAGGTCCTGAAAAAAAGTGAGGAGAGCTTTAAGGGTTTTTTTACACCCGGCATGCTTTTCGAAGCTCTTAAATTTGAATATATCGGCCCCATTCCAGGGCATCAGATTGATAACCTGGTTGAAACCTTCAAGAATGTCAGGGATTTCAGTCACGGTCCGGTCCTGATCCATGTAATTACGAAAAAAGGCAAGGGGTATGGTCCGGCAGAAGCAAATCCCGGTGATTATCATGGACTTGGCCCCTTTGATGTTAAAACCGGTGCCCCTGTTCCTGCTCCCGATGGACCAATATCCTATACCCGCTGTTTCGGCGACACTCTGGTACATCTGGCTGAGTCAGAACCAAAAATCGTTGCAATTACTGCAGCCATGCCGGCTGGTACAGGTTTGATGCATTTTGCCCGCCGCTTTCCAAACAGGTTTTTTGACGTGGGCATTGCTGAGCAGCATGCCGTAACTTTTGCTGCTGGCTTGGCCACAGAGGGCATGCGTCCTGTCGTTGCCATTTATTCCACCTTTTTGCAACGGGCTTTGGACCAGGTCATTCATGATGTCTGCCTGCAAAACCTCCCTGTCACGTTTGCTCTTGACCGTGCCGGCGTGGTCGGCGATGACGGCCCTACCCACCATGGTGTCTTTGATTTGAGCTTCCTACGCTTCGTGCCCAACCTGGTCATCATGGCCCCTAAAGACGAAAATGAACTGCAGCATATGCTTCATACGGCAATTCTTCACAAGGGGCCTGTAGCGGTCCGCTATCCCCGAGGTTGCGGTGAAGGAGTGGAATTGTCTGACAGCGTGAGCGAATTACCCATCGGCAAAGGAGAATTACTGCGGGAAGGCAAGGATATCCTCCTGCTGCCTGTTGGCAACAGAGTGTATCCAGCCCTTGAAGCTGCCAAAGGGCTTGAAAAGGTTGGCATTGATGCAGCTGTTATAAATCCCCGCTTTGTTAAACCACTGGACAGCGACCTTATCAATGAATGGGCAGAAAAAACTGGTAAGGTTATTACAGTTGAGGACAATGCCCGCATGGGAGGTTTCGGCTCCGCAGTACTCGAACTGCTCGCCGCCAATATGCACTCTCATATCAAAGTGCGCGTACTGGGCTATGGTGACAAATACATGGAACATGGCACCCAGGAAATTCTCTGGCACCAGGGACATATAGACGGGCCAGCCATTATCAATGCAGCTATGGAATTGATGGATAAACCTGGCAAGTAGGATTTTATTTTTCTGCTGTCAGGTCCTCATCCGTATGAAGAGGTCAATCCGCAATTTTATAATATTCCCTGTACCACGCAACAAAGCTTTTAAGTCCTTCTTCAATCGGGGTCGAGGGCTTAAAACCGACATCACGGACCAGATCATCCACATCAGCATAGGTTATCGGTACATCACCCGGCTGCAGAGGCAGAAAATTCTTTCTTGCCTTTTTGCCAAGACACTTTTCCAGCACTTCAATGAAGCGTAAGAGCTCAACTTTCCGGTTGTTGCCGATATTATACATCCGGTAACGGCAGTAACCTGTGGCCGGATCAGGATCATCTCCATCCCAGGCCTTATTTGGTTCAGGTAACCGGTGAATTACCCGGTAAACACCCTCAACGATATCATCTATATAGGTAAAATCCCTGGCCATCTTGCCGTGGTTGTATACATCAATGGCACGATCCTCCAATATTGCCCTGGTAAATAAAAAATAAGCCATGTCCGGACGGCCCCAGGGGCCGTAAACTGTAAAAAATCGTAACCCGGTGACCGCCAGATCATACAGGTGAGCATAGGTGTGGGCCATTAATTCATTTGATTTTTTTGATGCAGCGTAGAGTGAGACAGGATGATCCACATTATGATGTACTGAAAACGGTACCCGGGTGTTGGCACCATACACAGAACTTGAAGAGGCAAAGACAAAATGCTTGACAGCTGAATGACGGCACCCCTCCAGCAAATTAGTAAAACCGACAATATTCGTGTCAATGTAGGAATGAGGATTCTTGAGGGAATAACGGACTCCTGCCTGGGCGGCCAGGTTGACGACCGCGTCGAAACCATGGCTGGCAAAAAGTTCAGCCATGCCATCCCTGTCAGCCAAATCCAGATTTATAT
>JAFDCT010000315.1 GCA_019312695.1 Deltaproteobacteria bacterium
AGACTGCCGGCGCCGGCTGATCCAATTTTAGACTGGGCCCAGGCTGTTGCAATGGCTGGCAAACCGATTGCAAGAGCTGCGGCAAAAGCTATCAGTATCTTGTCCATGCTTTATCCTCCTCATATGTATTTTTTGGGCATGACGCTTCTGGGGTTCTCATACAACTTTTTTATGCTGTTCGCTGCTGGAGCGGGAAATATCTTTTTCAGTCTCCTTTTTTGATTTGCCCTCAAAGGACTATACTTCCTGCCGCCCAGTTCAATGAATTTGTCAAAAAACTCCACATAATGAAGACGGAGGGAATGAATGGATGAGGAAAATACGCCTATTATTATGCCGATGAGATGTATGATTCCCCCCACGATCAATCCCAGGATAATATCTCCTGTTAAACCTGAAAGCTGGTTGGCTACATTGGCCAACAGAACTGAAGTAAGACCGATTGCCATGATCCTGGCATAGGAGATGATATTGCCGATGTTTTTCAGGAGTTCAAGGGGGGCCAGCAGTCCGCCTGAAAAAAATAGCAGGGGACAGAGAACAATAATAGTTATAATGAGTGGCCGCGTCAGCAATTCCGGGAAAAATCCTATAAAGGTTATGATCAGAGCCACAATGAGAAATATAAAAACTATATTAATAAGTTTGAGGAGCGCCTCTTTTTTTGTATGACGGCGTATGGCACTGACAAATCCCATGGTCAGTCCCAGCGTTACATGGGCCAGACCGACCGCCATGGCAAAATAGAGCATCGGGATTATGTTTTTCTGGCGGTCAATAAAAAGCGGTTTTAAGCCAAGCACACGATGACCGAAATCACCAAAAAACTCTCCATACAGAAAACCGAAAATTATGGCGTATAAAGAGCAGACCTTCAGAATTCTTAATCCATCGAGAAATAAACGGTGCCTTCGGGCAATTCGTATCAGGAGGAATGAGAGCACAAACAGTATGATTCCATACCCGGCATCACCGAGAATGAGTCCGAATAACAGCGGGAAAAAGAGACCTATAAACGGCGTAGGATCGAAAGAGGTATAGGAGGGGAGGGGCAGCAGCCTGGTAAAATTCTCAAATGGTTTGAAGTATTGCGGGTTTTGCAGCACTACCGGAACCCGTTCCAGGTCCTCGGTGCGGATATCAATCTCTTCAAGCACTACACTGCCACCAAAATCCTTTTGCAGGCTGGCGCTTAAGGACACTACTTTCTCAGCTGGCACCCAACCGTAAATAAAGAAACACATTGCTGTTTCAAATGAAAATGCAGAGGCCTGGATAATGGAAAGCTGTTCCCGTACCCATTCAAGGGCTGCTTTATACATGGGGCCCCAGCGATGAGTGAATTCCGCCAGTCTTAAATCAACTGCTTGCAGGTTTTTTTCATTTTCCTGTATTTTTTTTTGCAGGTATTCCACCTTTCTGACAAAGGACATGTTCTGCAGTGCTTCAGGGAAGGAGAATTCAGGCATCTGCTTCTGATTAAGCAGCAAGCGTATATCCTCGGAAATATTCTTGGTCGCAGCAATGAGGCCGACAAGGGCCCCGTCCCTGGTTGGAACAGTGAGCAGTTCACATGAGGAATCCTTCAGACAGGTCAGGCTTTCTTTCAAGATATCAGCCGCCTTTTCGTCCTTTAGTGTTATTCCTATATAATCAAGATCGGGAGTAAGCTGAATTTTATCAAGCAGTGTTGAAACAGTTGCCAGAAAGGACTTGTATTCGTCCAGTTTCGTAAGGTCATGTTGTAGCGTGATTCTTTTTTCGTAGAATTCACGGCACATGGCAAGATGTTTGTCCAGGGTTTTGCTGACGGTTTCAATGATCGGCCGGGGGGTAAGAAAGCTGTCCCGAATTGTCTCTGTTGGCAGGCAGGCAAAAAGATTGTGCAACTTGGACTCCAGTTCTTCAAGGAAAATTTTTTCGAACAGTGCTTTTTCATCCGGTAGAAGTGAATGTACCTCACGTTTATGCATATCATCAACAAAACCTACAGTGGAAGGCTCAATATGCAGGTCTCCCTTTCTGCGAACAAGTGAAAGCGCTTCTCCTAAAAGATGTCGTGGACCCACAATTTCAACTTTTGACATCTTGACGATCATTGTTTGATCACCTGTCACCTTCCGGCAGAATTTCAGAAAGAAACTCTCTTACTGCATTACGCAGGATATCATCTGAAAGATTCTGCAGGTTTTCTGCCATCTGCTCTGCAGCGTCAATTTCCGTTTTCGCCTTAAATTCGCATTCCTTGCACGTTGTCTCAAGTGCCTGTATATACTCATCATCAAGTTGTCGTTTTTTCGCTTCAAGTTCCTGGCTGAGAGATACACGGACAGACTCAAGCCATTCTGCTGCTTTTACTCTTTCGGATTCAATGGAATGCTTGATTTCTGATTCGACCTTGATCACGGCATGCAACAGATCTTTTTCCATAAAGAACCTCTTGCAAAAAAAGTGGAGCAGGTTCGCAACTCAGCTGAAAAAACCCGGGTAAGAATATTCAGCCCTCCACTTTTGGTTGGCAGAAAATAATTCAGCGCCTGAAAAGAAAGGATATATTTCTATATACCAGATAACAAAGGAAAAAACCAGGAAAGATTTGTGGGGACAGCTTGGGGAAAGGGTAATAATTTGGGGGGAATCCGCAAAGTGGTTTTTGTTGTTCAAAAAAAGGCTTTAATCGCAACCACTGATATCACCACGCAGTTTGCGGTCAACAAAATCACACTCCTTCGGGGAAAGATCAAAGCGTATTTCAGCTTCACTGATTATCTGCTGCCTGTTTTTTTCAGGATGGGTCTTAAGCATTTCACTGATCCAGCATAAAGTCTTTTTCATTTTGTCGCCGGACGGCAGTAATTCATTAACTGAGGACATAATCTGGCTCCAATTCTTTTATTTTAAGGAATATACAGCCGGGTCATTTGTTGACCGGTTTTAATATTATTCCGCCAAGGGGCGGTAAAGTTAATTTTACATGATAGGGTGCAAAACCAAACGGCTCATGAACAGGGTCCAACTGGTTTATGTTCAGAACATTAGTCCCCCCATAGGCGTGATAATCAGAATTGAAAATTTCCTGGTAGGGAACACCCTCAGGAACACCCATCTTGTAGTTATATATCACCTGGGGGGTAAAATTGAAAACACAGACGACATGGTCACGATGATCATAACCCAAACGGGCAAAACCGATGACTGAGTTGTCCACATCATTAAAATCAAGCCATTTGAAACCGTCATATGAAAAATCATCCTGCCACAGGGAAGGGCTGTCACGGTATATCTGGTTCAAGGCCCGGACAAAATCCTGCAGCTGCCTGTGAAGGTCTTCATGTTCAGCCAAATGCCAGTCAAGGCTTGTCTTGCAATACCACTCTGACCACTGGCCGAACTCACTGCCCATGAATATCAGCTTCTTGCCTGGGTGGCACCATTGCAGGAGCAGAAAGATACGAAGGTTGGCAAACTGCTGCCACAGGTCTCCCGGCATCTTCGCCAGCAGGGCCCGTTTTCCGTGGACCACCTCATCATGGGAAATGGAGAGAATAAAGTTTTCAGAAAAGGCATAATACAGCGAAAAGGTGAGGGCGTTATGATGAAATTTACGGTAGAGGGGATCCTTGCTGATAAAATTCAGGGTATCATTCATCCAGCCCATGTTCCACTTGAAGCCGAACCCGAGACCGCCGACGTCTGCCGGCTTTGATACCCCGAAAAAGCTGGTTGACTCTTCGGCTATCATCATAACATTGGGGTAATGGTCATAGATAATGCTGTTAAGGTGACGCAGGAATTCAATGGCATCAATGTTCTCTTTGCCGCCGTAACAGTTGGGAATCCATTCCCCTTCTTGGCGGGAATAATCAAGATAAAGCATGGAAGCAACAGCATCGACTCGTAATCCGTCAATATGGTACTTGTCAAACCAGAAGAGGGCATTGGCAATGAGAAAATTGCTGACCTCCTTGCGCCCGTAGTTGAAGATCATTGTGCCCCACTCGGGATGGGCTCCCTGGCGGGGGTCTTCATGCTCATAAAGGGCTGTACCGTCAAAACGGGCAAGGCTGTGGGCATCCGAAGGGAAGTGGGCGGGGACCCAGTCCAGAATAACGCCGATATCATTCTGGTGGCAGAGATCTACCAGGTACATAAATTCATCAGGTGTGCCATATCTGCTGGTAATGCTGTAATAAGCTGTTACCTGATAGCCCCAGGATTCATCCAGGGGATGTTCCATAACAGGCATTAACTCAATGTGGGTAAATCCCATTTCCTTAACGTATGGAACAAGGGCATCGGCAATTTCCCGGTAGGTTAGAAATCTCTCGGGATCTCCCGGGTCACGGCGCCAGGAACCGAGATGGACCTCATAGATTGCAATGGGTTTGTCATATGGTTTTGAGTTTCTTCTCTTTTCGAGCCAATCGCTGTCATTCCAGGAATACCGTTCCAAAGAGAAAACCTTGGAAGCAGTCTTGGGCCTAATCTCGCCGTAGAACTGGAAGGGATCTGATTTGATCAACAGATCCCTGTACTGTGTCCTGATCTCAAATTTGTAGAGCTCGTTTTCTGTGATTCCGGGAATGAAAATTTCCCAGATACCTGAATTATCGAGGCTGCGCATCTGGTGTACCCTGCCGTCCCAGGAGTTGAAGCTGCCTATTACACTGACCCTGCGGGCTGCAGGGGCCCATACCCTGAATATGGTGCCGTCAATATCATTGATGCTTGTGTGGTGGGCCCCAAGTTTGTTGTAAAGACTGTAATGAGTACCGCTGTTAAAGAGATAGCGGTCTATTTCACCCAGCTGCGGCAGAAAAGAATAGGGATCTGCAGTGGTATGAATTGTCTTGTCGAAATATTGAATTTCTAAGTTGTAAGGAAACGGTTCAGAAAATTCAGGCAGTACTATTTCAAATAATCCCTCCTCCCTCATTTTATACATATATTGTTTCGTGTCGTTTATCACGATTTGAACGGACTCGGCATAAGGCTGGAAGGTCCTTACCAGGGCAGCCGGTGATTCCTGGTCAATAAAATGAAGTCCCAAAACCACAAAAGGGTCATGGTGGTCAGAGTCGATAATTCGGTCAATCTGTAAGCTGATATGATTTGACATTTTTTTAAAAAGACAGATTATACATAAATAATATGTATAATATTGAGGTTTATAT
>JAFDCT010000316.1 GCA_019312695.1 Deltaproteobacteria bacterium
ACTGCAGGTCCCGCAGAATTTCCTCTACTCTTTTGAGATCTTTTGTGGTGTCTACTTCAATGGAATCATGTTCCGTAAGAACAACCTTGATCCTGTACCCGAACTCCAGGGCACGCAATTGCTCCAATTTTTCGAAGCGTTCCCATTCACCTTCCGGCAGGCTTACGAATGTAAGAAGAAATCCCTTACGGTAGCCGTAAAAACCAAGATGTTTATAATAGGTAGGTTCAACAACCTCCTTCGGGTCCCGCTGAAACGGGATGGGGGACCGCGAGAAATAAAGGGCATAACCGTTTCGGTCAAAAACCGTTTTCACATGATTTGGGTCGCTGATTTCCTCTTTACGGATAATTTTATAGATCAGGGTGGACATGGGAAGCGCAGGGTCATCAAGAAGAGGCCGGGCGACCTGTTCTATCACCTCAGCTGGGAAAAGGGGCTGATCTCCCTGGATATTAACCACTACATCCTGTTCGGGAATGTCAAGTTTTGTCGCGGCCTCTGCCAAACGGTCAGTTCCCGAGGCATGATCAGAACGTGTCATGACCACTTCACCGTTGAAAGAGCGGACGCAGTCTGCTATACGCTCATCATCTGTGGCAACGACAACCCTGGAAAGCAATTTTACTGATAGAGCCCTTTCATATACATGCTGTATCATTGGTTTGCCCAGTATAGGCGCAATAGGTTTGCCCTCGAACCGGTTGGAATGATAGCGGGCCGGGATGATTGCTACAACACGGGGATCTGTAATTTCGTGATGATCCATGGTTTGCATATTGTCTAGTTACAGGTATTATAGGTAATACATCTGATATTATGCAGCCTTTTTAACAAATATTCAGGACACTTGATACCTTTTTTATTTAAAAAAAATAATATCTAGCATGGTAACTCATAACAACAGATCATTATCCATCGCGATCAGGCCAGCTGCAACCGAGCTGTATGATAAGGCCATGGACCTTTCTACAAAACTTTCAATTCCTCTCATCCAGCGTGAAACCAAGGAATATGAGTTTTTGTTGATATGCTCTGCTGACGGCCTTGCCCTCCAGCAGAATGGAAAAAAAGGCCTTGGCCCAATAATGATAAGCTTTACAAGCCCTGCAATGACATATCGGATCAAACATGGCGGCGACCGAAAACAGGCCCTGGCACGTGCAATCGGCTTGAAAAAAGGCTGGCAGCCGACAGTTATTGATGCAACGGGTGGGCTGGGGCGGGATGGTTTTATTCTGGCCTGCCTGGGCTGCAGGGTCCACATGCTTGAACGCTCACCTGTCCTGGCTGTTATGCTTGAAGATGCCCTACAGAGAGCATCGCAGTCAGAATTCACTGCTGAAATTATCAGCAACCGGTTGCAATTTACCCATGCAGACAGCAGTATTTTTCTGCAGAACCTCCTTCCTGAGGATTTTCCTGATATAATTTACCTTGATCCCATGTATCCGAAACGCACTAAAAGCAGTCTGGTAAAAAAGGAAATGCGTATACTTCGCGGGCTTACCGGAGATGACCAGGACACAGCAGCGCTGTTGGACATGGCTCTAACCCGGGTACGTAACAGGGTCGTGATCAAAAGACCCCGCCTGGCACCGGTCCTGAGCAGCTTAATGCCTTCTCATCAAATAACTGGGAAGAGCAGCCGTTTTGATGTATACCTGATCTAAAAGATTTATATTAAACAGTTTCTAACCGATCTCTGCAGCCGCCTTTTCAATGGCTGCATCAATCTGCTGCAAGCGTTCCTCGGACAGCTTGACCGGCACCTGGTATACGAGAAGCCTGTTCATGATCTCGGCAGAATGAGGCAGGACCTCAGGGTCATAAACAACCTTTCTCCTACCGTCAGCTTCATTAAAAGGCCAGCCGCTGCTGCATATTGTTGAGGCGTTGATGAGGTGCTCCCACTTAGGATAATAATGCCAGGTATTCTCGGCAAACGCGATAGCCCCTGCCCCATTATCCTGCAGAATACGATTAACTGCCTGGGTTTTTTCACGGCTTGGCAGAAAGAAGGCCAGAAATGTGGCTGAATCGCCCTCTTCATCAACCAGGTTTCGGAATGTCACTCCCGGCAGTTTTCTGACGGAATTTTTCATGGCTGCCTTATTCTGCCTCTGAGCGGAAATTATAGTATCCAGCTGGGCCAATTGCGCTATGCCTATAGCCCCCTGAAGTTCCATCATGCGGTAATTGAAACCTATAAAACTCCTGCCTTCTCCCCCTCTGCCCACTGGATTCGGCACATGATCATGACCGTGATCATGATATTCTGACATGTTGCGCCAGACTTTTTCGTCATCGGTTATGACCATGCCTCCCTCACCGGTGGTCATTGTCTTGACAGCATCAAACGAAAAAGTTCCGCATTTCCCGAAAGTCCCGAGATGCTTGCCGCGCCATGTTGCACCGACAGCCTGGGCAGTATCCTCGATCACCGGGATATTATGCTTGTCTGCTATAGCCATTATCTGGTCGATCCTGGCTCCTGAACCAAGCATATGTACAGGTATAATGGCTTTTGTCTTGTCGGTAATCTTTCTTTCCAGATCTGCCGGGTCCATGTTGAGTGTTGTATCAACCTCGGTAAAAACAGGGGTAGCCCCCACATCAAAAATCGCCTCCCAGGTAGCCACAAAGGTAAATCCCTGGGTGATGACCTCATCTCCAGGCCCGATACCCAGAACTGCCAGCGCCACTTTTAAAGCCACTGTTCCTGAAGTCACGGCCTGGGCATACCCGGCCCCTGCATAGCGGGCAAAATTCTCCTCAAAGGTTCGTACCTTGTAGATACCTTTACGCTGTTCACCGAACTCATATCGGAACAACACTCCGGTGTCCAATACATCCATGATCTCCTGCTTCTCTTTATCACCAAACACTTCAAAGCCTGGCATTTCATACCCTCCTCACTGGCTTCCCTGATTTTGTAGGAACTTATTTATGCAGCCATTTTTTTATCTGATTTGACTTATTCAAGAGGACAATCTTAGGGTGATAGTCAATTAATTCTTCTTCTGAGAAAAATGCATAGCTGACAATGATAATCTGGTCTCCGATCAAGCCCTTGCGTGCAGCAGCACCGTTTAAGCCTATCACCCCTGAACCCGGTTTTCCCTCAATGGCATAGGTATCAAACCGTTCACCATTATTAATATTATAGACCATGACCCTTTCATAAGGATGAAGGCCGACCGCCTCCAGAAGGTTTTTATCAATAGTCAGGCTTCCCTCATAGTTCAGGTCTGCTTCGGTAATGGTTGCCCGGTGTATCTTGGATTTTAACATATGACGTTGCATTATAATTCACCCACTGTCAGCTACTTGCTTCAGCATTATTTCCCAGGAAACAATTATCTATTAACCTTGTACTGCCAACCCTGACGGCCAGGGCCAACACACTCTTTGCATCAATAACTTCTTTATCAGATAAGGTATCTTTATCAACAATCGAGATATAGTCAATATCAACCCCTGAATTGGTTAAAATAATATCTCGGATTTCTGACTGGAGCTGCCCTGCATCCATGAGGCCTTCAGCAACCCTTTTTTTAGCATGATTTACAGCTGCGTAGAGGCAGAGAGCCTTAACGCGTTCCTCGCCTGAAAGGTAGATATTGCGTGAACTCATGGCCAGACCGTCTTCCTCACGCACTATGGGATGTCCAAGGATCTCGATATCCCAGTTCAGGTCCCGGACCATTTTGCGAACAACGCTTAACTGCTGGAAATCCTTTTGGCCGAACACTGCAAAATGCGGCTTAAC
>JAFDCT010000317.1 GCA_019312695.1 Deltaproteobacteria bacterium
GCTAGACCATATTTTCAAAAAAATTTACAGCAGTATAACGACTGACACATAAAAAAGGACTTTCCAATGTTTTCTCCTTTAAATTCAATACTTGGCTGGTTGTCAAACGATCTGGCCATAGATCTCGGTACGGCAAATACCCTCGTATACATGAAAGGCAAAGGCATTGTCCTGCGCGAACCCTCTGTTGTGGCAATCCGCAAGGACGCCAGGGCGAACAAGGTGCTGGCCGTCGGTAAAGAGGCCAAAATGATGGTGGGGCGTACACCAGGCAACATCGTAGCTACCCGCCCGATAAAAGACGGTGTCATTGCCGACTTTGAAGTGACCGAGGCCATGCTGCGCTATTTTATCAAAAAGGTCCATAACCGGCGCACCCTGGTGCATCCAAGGATAATTATCAGTGTCCCATCTGGGATAACCCAGGTTGAGAAGCGGGCGGTTAAGGAATCAGCTGAATCGGCCGGAGCCCGGGAGATTTACCTGATAGAGGAGCCGATGGCAGCCGCCATCGGGGCCGGTCTGCCGATTACCGAACCGACTGCCAACATGATAGTTGATATAGGCGGCGGCACCACAGAGGTCGCCGTCATTTCGCTGGCCGGCATTGTCTATTCCAAATCGGTCCGGGTTGCTGGCGACAAGATGGATGAGGCCATTCTGCAGTATATCAAGCGCAAGCACAACCTGGCCATAGGTGAGCGCACAGCTGAATTGATCAAAACCACCATAGGCGACGTTATGCCCGAGGAACCCTATGAAAACATGGATATCAAGGGACGAGACCTGGTTTCCGGTGTACCAAAGACCCTGACCATTAACTCGGCCGAGATCAGGTCTGCTATTTCAGAGCAGGTAGATGCCATTGTCGATGCCGTAAAAATGGCCCTGGAACTAACACCGCCGGAACTGTCAGCCGATATTGTTGACCAGGGTATAGTGCTGACGGGAGGAGGAGCCCTGCTGCGTAATCTTGATCAGCGCCTCAATAAGGAAACCGGGCTACCGATAATTATAGCCGAAGATCCGCTTTCGTCAGTAGTGCTTGGTTCAGGCGCCGCACTCGATAACATTGATATTCTGAAAGAGGTTAAGATCAACTGGTGACCGGTCGTACCACCCAGGTAACATATTCCGAAAATATGGTGTTTTGCCAGCCATTGGTTCAGGAGAGGTTTACCAGTTGAACAGAATGATACGAAAGAGAGACAAGCGATTTAAGCAGGTTCGGTTTTTTCTGCTGTTCGGCTGCCTTCTGACCGCAATATTCATACTCTTTATTTCCATGGCCGGCCGCAAGGAATTTACAGCCCCTCACAAATTCGGCCTTGAGGTCATAGGTCCCTTTCAGACGGTAATCTCTAATGTTTCCAATTATTTCAGTGGGTTCTGGGGAAAATACATAGACCTGATCAATGTCCGGCAGGAAAATGAGCAGCTCCGGCAGGAATTGCTGAAATATAAGGCTGCGAATATTGAATACCGGGAAGCCGTGGCAACCAATGTCCGGCTCCAGAAGCTGCTGGAGCTCAAAGAGTCTCTGCCGCCGCCTACCATGACAGCAGAAATTATCGGCAAGGACCCTTCTCTCTGGTTCCGGACCCTGACCATAAACCGGGGTTCCAGCGACGGCGTCGAGAAAGGCATGCCGGTTGTCACGGTTGAAGGTGTCGTCGGCCAGGTTCTGACATCATCCCCGAACTATTCCAAGGTTCTGCTGGCAACCGATCCGAACAGTGCCATTGATATTATCACCCAGAAAACAAGGGTGCAGGGCATTGTCAAAGGACTGGGGCGGGAGGCTTTTGCCCTGCATTATGTATTAAAAAGCGCTGTAGTCGAAAAAGGGGATTATGTTCTGACCTCAGGCCTTGGCGGGGTCTTTCCCAAGGGTCTTATGGTCGGCACAGTTTCAGATATAAAGAAAAGCAGGCGCGGCATGTTTCAGGATATTGAAATTGAACCGGCTGTTGATTTTTCCCAACTGGAATATCTCATAATCATCATGAAAAAATACTCGCTGACAGAAGAGTAGATCATCGGCTGCCATGTTTATCGTCATTTTTCTTATTCTCGGTATCCTGATCCTGGTGGTGCAGACGACGTTTTTGCAGTTGGTGCCGGGCTGGCTGGGACAACCTGATATTCTCTTTCTGCTTATCGTCTATATTGCCTGCCAAAAGGAAATCCTGGCAGGGGCAGTCAGCATTCTCCTGCTGGGATTGCTCTTGGACGTTTTTTCCGGTGTCTTTCTGGGACTCTACCCGGTTATTTATCTTCTGATATTCGTTTTTATCAAGGGAATTTCAAGAAAGGTTGCCATCAATGAATTCGCCTACCAGGTTCCCCTGGCAGTAATCAGTTATCTGCTTGTCAGTATCTTCATGTTTATTTTTTCCTACTCCCTGGCACCCGACTCCCCGCCACAATGGGCCTGGGGCACTATAATCCTGCAACTTCTTATGCTGGCCGTAATAGGAGCCCCTGTTTTCGGGGTCTTTGACATCATCATGGATTTTTACAGAAGCACCTCGGCCGCAGGCCGCTTTCTCGGGTCAAAAAGTTCAAACCGCTTCAAATAGTAATGATTTTTTAAAATGACCCTGCCGAAACAAACATATACCAAGATAAAGAAAATTGATGCCGATGAGCTGAATCAGCTCAAAAAGCGCACAGATGTTGCGACACTGGTTATCATTTTCTTTATTGCTGTTATTCTAGCCCGGCTATGGTTTTTGCAGATACAAAGCGGCTCGAAATACCGGGAGAAGGCTGACAACAACCGGGTGCGCATGCTGGATATCGTGGCTCCCAGAGGTAATATCATTGACTCGGAGGGAAGGACCATCATTACCAATAGACCCAGCTTTAATATAGTTTGGGTAAAGGAGGATTCCCCTGATCCTGATGAAATTATCAAGAAACTCTCCCTGATCCTGGGCGAGGAAATTGCTGACCTGTTGAAAAAGGTGCGGGAGGCTGCCGACAACCCCCGGCATATCCCGATATTGCTGAAGGAGGATATTGATTGGAAGACCCTCGTGTATATTGAAAATAATCATTATGAGCTGCCGGGTATCAGGATCGAAGTGCTGCCCAGACGAAATTATCTGTTTGAGGATTTAGGCTCCCATCTTATCGGCTACACCGGCGAGATAAATCAGCAGGAGCTTGATGAAAGGAAGCAGGACATTTACCAGGGCGGTGACCAGATAGGCAAGAGGGGCTTTGAAAAGCTTTATGAGGAGGAATTGCGGGGTGAGAAGGGCATTCTCTATATGGAGGTTGATGCCCACGGTTTTGAGCAGCGCCAGTTGAAGGGCAAAGAACCCCTGCCGGGCAATGACCTGCAGC
>JAFDCT010000318.1 GCA_019312695.1 Deltaproteobacteria bacterium
CTACCGGAATGAATTACATACTCAGCTCCCCTAAACCATCAGCAGGAGTTCAACTATGGAAATACCTAATAAACAATTACCCTATATGTATGCTTTTTCAGGTGTGGCATTGGTTACTTGCTTTTTTATATCAACCTGATCTTTCAGGAATTGCTATTGCCAGTTGAAAACCCCCGATCTCTCTCTAAGTTCCTCGAGTTTATGTGCAAAAGGGCTGGAATATTTTTTTACCCCGGCCTATATATTAAACATTAAGACCCGCTGAGAGCCTTAATTGTGATTTATTTAAAGTAAATCCCCCACGCTGCCGTGTCAACAGAAAGATAGAACCTAACATACGCTAGGTGGGCAGTGCTCATAGCCCCTTTTAGTAATTTCGCCTGTACGAATTTGCTAGCCAGGACCAGAGGAGGCGCCCTATCTTTGAGAGTTGGCTCAAACTTTACCTGTTAATCACCAACAGAGCAGGGGAGATATTCTCTCATGTATCAGGTTTAAAAAATTCCTGAAAACTCCGCTCTGTTTATAAAAACATTTTTACTTGTTCTGAGCAAGTATTGATTTGCTGACCTTTTCAGCCGTATCATGAAAATCAGCCTGGGAATCACCATCCTGTAACAGTGAATTTTCTATAACCACTGTCAACCTCTCGACAAGTTCATTCATCTGCTGTTTATATTGCTCAAAATCCCTTTTCAGGCTGACATATTTACCGGCCATGTTTAGACTGGTCAATACTGCCACCTTATTTACCGGCAGTGCACTCCTTGTAGATTTGGAGTGACTCTCAATCTGCATTTTAACCAACTGCAGAATTTCTTCAATATCTTCTGCCGGAGCATCGGTATACAGTGGATATTCCTGGCCGAGCACCTCTAATTTGACCAATCGCTCCATCAATACACCTTTAACTAATTTTTATGATCCTGATAACCATTACTTAAACAGATAACTATAAGGTTGATTCTGGAGACTGTTCCGCTGCCACATTAAAAAGCGACGAGGTTTTTTTTGTGAGATTTTGCGTGCCACCCTTAGCTGAAGTACTCCCGGGGTCATTTACGTCAATGGTTTTTTCCCATTTTTCAATCCGTTCGATTAAACCGCTGACCCGGTTATGCATTACGCCCCTATCTTCGTGAAGACTTTTCATCTTTTCCTGGAGTTCGGCAATTTCCTGCTCTTTTGCCTGCAATAGAGCATGCATTTCGCCATTTTCTCTCTTTAATTGATTGTGGTTGTCAATCAACTTTTCAACAAACTGCTCCAACCGCGCCAAATCTTCATTCTGTTCCATTTTTTAAAAATCTCTCCTCTTTGCATCGTTATGCGGACATCATATCATCTGTATTCTTCACGTGAACTTAAACTCCCGGATCTTAAACTTCAGCAGAACCCTGCTTCCAGTAACAGGACAGGCCGTACAGGTTTAATGAAACATACTCCTGTGACACTGACAAAGCAAGCGGTTTATGGCAGTCTGCTGGCAATTGAAATTGCTTTTTTTGCATCTGTGCACGGGCAGGCTACCCCTTGTATACTCTCCTGAAATACGACTGTTATTTTAGTGAATATAATTGCTATTCGTTATTATTGAATGTACCCTGGGTGGCGAATGCGCTCTTTATCAATTACTGCCTGAATGGTTCCCTGAAAAATTAGATCCTGACATATTGCCAGCTCATGGGGGTTCCATTCTTGTATGGCATGTAGCCATGGAAAATCTTTGGATTATCATCGAATACCAGCGGCAGAAAATAACGGTCCCCTTTCCACATCGGCAATGTATCCAGGCAGGCAATCTCTACCCAGCGCAATGTTCCCTCTTCATTTGCAGTAAATGGAATACCGCTGAAACGATCAACCCTGAAAATAAAACCAAGCCAATTTTCACCGTGGGGCCCAAACCCGGTCCAGTTTATTGTTCCCCGCAGCACAATCTCGTGGCATTCAATACCTGCCTCTTCCAAAATTTCCCTACGCATGCAGCTTATAACGTCTTCACCGGCATGCATTTTGCCGCCAAGACCATTGTATTTCTCCAAATGGTGATCATCTGGCCGTGAATTACGATGGACCAACAGGGTTTTCCTGCGGTCAGGGGAGAGCACATAACCTAGTGTGCCAACTATCGGGCAATACATGTTTTCTCTATACGGTAACTGAAGCAGTGTTAAAGATTCATACCAATACCTTTTTCGAATAATGTCTTTCAGCTTATAAATAGGGGAGGCTCGGTTGTTTTTATTTCCTGCCCTCTTGCCCTGAATAAAGGGTCATTCCAGGCAGCGCTCTTGACAGAATCTACAATCATTTTCTGCAAAGAGTATATAAGATCCATGCCGGCTTTTATATTTACGCCTTTATTTTCATTATCCAGAAAGGATAAAATATATTTACCCTTTGATTTTTTATGAATTTTCAGGGTAACAGCAAGAAGGGGGTTCTCGCCGAAAACAGAACAGTTTGTATTATCTGCCGCAAAGGATGAGGAAAAGTCAGCCTTTGATATAACAGCCTCAAGCTGGAATTTTTTCACAGCACCAATAGCATCGGGAGATATCTGCATATCTCCGGCTAACTCCTGATCGATCAGTCTGTCAATCGCCTTGATGAAAATAGCCACAAAACGGCGGGTAAACCAGAACCTGTACTCAACACACTTCTTAGAGCTTGCCTTTTCAAAAATACTAAGCAGCAAACGATCTTCAGTTGTATTAAATTCAAACTTAATCTGAAACAGTTCGACCATAACAATTATTCGTGAAAGTTCTCCCCGGACACCCCCCTGCTGTTTTATATGACCTTAGTTGCCATGGTTACAGCTTGTCAAGACAATAGTCAGACACAATCTGTCACGGAAAACTTCTCGGATACCAAGGTTTTCAGCCGTAAAAAAACTTAAATGAAATAATTTTGATTATCTGTAATATCGATATGTTAACAGTATGTTTCAAAAAATTTCCTGTTGCAGGCAAAAACAATGAAAAAATGTAAAAAATTATTTCGTCTTCTGCTTATGCTCCTGCTTCATCCGTTTCCTCCACAGTGTAAACTTTTTTTCTTTTGTAAATTTAGTTTACTTTTATGGCGCTAACAACCAAAACTTTAACACTGACTGCTTTCAAAATCTCCCGATCCTGCATATTTTTTTCTCAAATCCAGCAAATACTTAACCTTCTTATTTTGTTATTAATATTTACTTTTTCATCCGGTTCCTGATTCGCATATTCATTTTTATTAAAATTCCAACACTGTTTTGACTTAAACTGGCACTCTCCTTGCTTAGTGTTAAATGTGCGTCCGGTATCAACGCAAAATTCTGCTGATGATAATTTATAGCCTGTAAGGCATAAATGTCAGTCAGGGGATTAATTAAAGGAGACGATAAAGATATGAATACATCAAACACCTTATCTCCAAAAGTATCTGGTTTGGTGAGTAAAACTATTGATAAGCTGATGTTAGTATTCGGAACAGTAGCACTTGTCTGGATATTACTTTTTCTCCTTGTGGCCATGATTGAAAAATAATCTGATTCCGACCGCTGGGGCCCTTTGCTTCCTCATCTGCCCTTTTCCCGGTGATTACGGGAGTTGGCAGCGCCCCAAGAGCACAGTTAGAACTCAGCCCAAAAAGTCAGACCCAAAAAACTGCAAAGGTCCCATCATCTCCTCAAAAGCCCGTTTTCGCCTCC
>JAFDCT010000319.1 GCA_019312695.1 Deltaproteobacteria bacterium
GATTTTAAAAATCTTTGGGAAATAAAACTGCCACAGACATCTTTCATGGTTCCGCAAACAGACATGCCAGGAAGCTGCCCGCAAATATGCATGACAAAGCCAGCCGGTTACCGCATCAACTGAATTTAGACCCACTAAGTAGTTTTCTATAGTTTTCCACTGGAAACAGGCTTGAGAAATTATCAGGTAATCACATGTGATTTCGGAGTGTTAGAATTAATGAACAATAGAGAATAGTTTACCGATGGCTGGACGATGATGCCCATGATATTGCTATCGGTGATTACCAGTAAAAAGGTAAAATTGCTGCCGGCTGCAGTAAAAAGGTTTTTTTACCCCTTGTTTTTTTCAGGCTTGCCTAAAAGTTTTTTGAGATCTGCAAAAGGGGTGTGGGTGGTGGTTGGTTTTTTCACATCATCCGTGTTATGTGCCACCAGCCATTCAGCATCTAGATTGCGGGAGTGCTCGTTATCATGGCAGTATAGGCAGAGCAGTTCCCAGTTGCTGCCGTCGGGCGGGTTGTTGTTGTAATTATGGTCTTTGTGATGGACTGTCAGCTCTCGCAGCTTTTTGCCGGAAAAATCCCGGCCGCATTTGGCGCAGACCCACGGGAGGATTTTCAGGGCCTGGTCTCTGTACGCTATTTTTTTCATTTAGGGTGTAATGCTGTTTACTCTATAAAAACCTGCTGCAGGAAAAACATCCCTGCGCACTTCATCAACCTCAATCCTGACTATAACATGAGCCGGGCCAGCATCGGCAGTCGCCGGGCTCATGCCTGTTTTGATGTCAGGTGAATCAGCGCCTTTCATGTAGGTATAACTGGATGATGCCGAACCGTATAAACTCATCAGGTCTTCAACAGAAACATCCCTGCTTGACGTAACGCTGCCCCGTTTTGCGCTTTCCCTGATATAAAAAACTGTGGCCATTTTTACACCTCCGCGTGATGGTCGAACTTTTACCAGAAGATTATTATGGATTTTCAATGAAACACTAAGTCTTATACCATTTTCTCCACCAATTGCGCCCCGCCTTTTTATGGCCCGGTTAATTATTGAACATAAAAAAATGCTCTTCCTTTTTACTGTTTCACCGCCGCTGGGAGCATCGGATAATAATTATTACCAAAATATAGGGTGCACCCTTGATCTCTGGTGGCAACAGTACTTATTGTATAAATTAATGAGAATCATTATCATATAAACTGAATGTATTGGAGGACATTATAATAACAACACTAACTCGTAAAATAAAAAGGCCCCTGGATATTCAGGGTTTTACCGCTGCTGATCCGAAAATGGTGGCAAAACAGTAACATGAATCCGTTTTGCCTACGGGCTTGGTACAATCTGGCTGATAGCATTCAACTGGTATTATTCTGACGGCATGATGCTGACAGGTTTTACCCTGGGTATACGCCTGGTGCTGGTGGTCGGACTGGTCAGCACTATACATTTCTGCATCCAATTGCCTATACACAGGGCTATCTTCTGGTTTCCCTCAAAGACAGGTGAAGAAGAGGCTTTGATGTGTGAAAAGGGTATACTGTGCCACAGGTAAAAAACTGAAAGCAAGAGGTTATGAAGGATTATTGCAGGACACTAGGCAAGTGTTTTTCTTCATTGGGAGTAAACATTGTTTTCAGGTGGAGTGGTTTGTTCATGTATAAGTTGTGGGCATAAAAAATGTCCCTCTCAAAAAAGGTGAAACACTGTTGATATACACTAATTTTATCCTATGATATCAATTACTAATATATCTGAAGAGCATTCTGTGCTCAGGGTATCGTCATGTATTATTTTCTTTCCAAAATCGACATATTTTTTGATAATTACTCTTATGAAACCAGTCTTTTAAGGAGTACCCAAGCAGAGGGATAATGTTATGAAGCTCATTAGAATTTTACTCATTTCAGCACTCGCGCTTCTAACCGTTTCATCGGTTGCAGCAGCAAAAGATTTCGGCTGGATCAGGAATTTCAACAAAGAAGCCAAGTCCGATCCGCCCCAATTCAGGACAATGATGGCAGAGCGATTCGATCTCAGCGATGTTCAGGTCCTTGCCCTGCGCAATATCTTTGCCAGTCCGGCTGATGCTTATATCATGTTGCGGCTCGGTGAAATGCAGGACGGCGGCCTCAGGAAACTCTCCAAGGAAAAGGCGATAGCAGCTGTTAATACCTACAGGGGCAACAGGGATAAGGGTTGGAACGCCCTGGCCAAGATGTTGGGCGTGGAGACGGAATCAAAGGAATTTATCGCCCTGAAAAGTGGCCATGATCTGGACAGAGATCCGCAACACGATCAAGTTGCCTACACCGGCTACGGTCGCAGCAAAGACAGATTATAAGAATAATTTGATTAACAGATTGCTCCCTCCGCTAAAACAAAACCAATGTAAATGCAGAGTTCAGAGTTGTGAACTCTGCATTTTTCATTGTTCCTTAAGAATTTATTACATTCTCCATTCTCAATTTTCCATTTAGAGTAATTTTTCATCCTGCTGTAAAACTTCGCGCGAAAGGGTCTGTACAGGAATGGGTCATTAATGGTATTGTTGCTGATACAGGGATGCTGAACCATAGCAGATATCAATAAGATTTCTGGAGGTAGACCATGGAGCACCGGATAACTATCCTGATGACTGAATTCGTCACCCATGATGTTAAGCGCTTTATAGTAAAAAAACCTGAGACCTTCAGTTTCACGGCCGGCCAGGGAGTGGAACTTGCAATCGACGAGAAAGAATGGCGGGAGGAAGGCCGGCCGTTCACTCCCACCAGCCTGGCGTCTGACAAAGTATTGGAGTTTACCATCAAGAGATATCCCGACCATAAAGGTGTAACTGACAGGCTGCACTGCCTGAAACCGGGGGACAGTCTGCTGATGAGTGATCCCTTCGGCACCATATCCTATAAGGGAGCAGGGGTTTTTATCGGAGCCGGCGCAGGCATAACCCCTTTTCTGGCCATCTTCCGCCAGCTGGCTGCTGACAAGGCCATTGCCCGGCAGGCCTTGATTTTTTCAAACAAAACGCCGGCAGATGTGATCTGCGAAAAGGAACTGCGGTTCTATTTTAACAGCCGGGGCCATTTTATCTGTACGCGTGAGAGCGGGCCGGGCTACGAGAAAGAACGTATAAACAGGAACTACCTGGAGAAAATCCTGCCCGATACCAGCCGGTATGTCTATGTCTGTGGCCCGGATAAGTTTGTTGAGGATATCACCGCCATGGTGAAGGAGCTGGGCGTTGAAGCCGAAGCGCTTGTCTTTGAGGAATAAGTTGCCCCGCACCTCCAGCCCGGACAGCTGGAAAGAGGTATTCTTGTTATTATAATCAAGGTGGCAGTGCCTTAATTTTTACCAGAATAAGTTACATATTTGTAAACATGATTACAAATATGTAACTTATTCCAAATGAAGAACATCGGGTTTTTTTATGGATCTCCTCATTTTTTTTCATAACACATTGAAAATACGAGTAATTTTCAGGAAGGGCTATTCTGGCATGAAATTTGGAATAGGTAATTTAAGAGAATACTAAACGGGATGGCCGATTCCTGTCAGGCCCGTCTGGTTTACGTAAAAACTTTCTGACTGAATGACTGAATGAGAAAACACCATGAAAAAAAGCAGAAAAATAAAAGTCCACAAGACTTCAGTAACCGTTTACATGAAAATGCTCCAAAGCCTGCGCAATTCTTGTACCTCAGAATACAGCAGAGTGCTGCACGAGGAGACAAAAGGGATGATTCTCGGATACGACTGAGTCCTTCCCCGGTATAAAACAAATCTACATTTTCCATTCTGCATTGTGACAGTGCGGTGTAAAAATAAGTATTGTTTTGCCGCAGTGTCTCTCCCCAGGCTCTTTCAATGCCGCCATCTTTCAGGGCCTGAAAATCTCAGCCTGGTTATTGCTATGCCGAGTGTGCGAAGGCCATATCTGCTTCGTCATACTGTTCCATGCCAATGGTACAGTTTTTTAAAAATTCGTGCTGCCTCCACCCCTCGTTTAAACCTTATTAAACTGATAAAGAAAATAAACTTTTGTAGGGTCATTTACAAAAAGGTACCCTGTGCTTAGTTTCTTTTTATATTGAGAGTCATTATTAATTGTGGGTTTGTGTGGCAGGTAAAACGGCAGTTTTGTTAACCGCAAAGAATAAAATTTTGTAGATTGAATGGGAGGTGCACTATGGACGGAATTATGAGGGATTTTAGAAGAATGCTGCTGGCAGGACTGGTTGTGATAATGCCACTGTTGGTTGCGGTAAACGGGGTTTTGGCCATGGACATGGATGCAGGGCATGACATGACATCGCACCATCAGCACATGATGCTGAACCATGCCCTGGGTATGGCATTGGAAGGGCATAATCTTGTCATGCTGGCGAACATGGAAATGGCCGGCGGTGTGGATGCGATGGCACAGGAACACGGGAACATGATGATCAGGAACGGTACAACGATGTACAACGAGATCATGTCAGGTGAGCATATGACAGGTATGCATCATAGTGGTAAAGAGCCGATGAAAGACCCGGCCATGGCTTTTACGCATAATCTGGCGGAAAAGCAGCTGATTGTCATGGACCTGCTCGGCAAAATGCCTAAAATGGAGGCAGGAGCCGGCATGACTATGCATCACCAGCATATAACGCTTAATCATGCCCTGAACATGGCTTTGACAGGAGCCAACACCGTCATGCTGGGCCAGATGGGCATGGCCGGCGGAATTGATGAAATCGATGTTAAGCACGGCAGAATGATGCTTAAGAATGCCAAAACCCTGTTCAATGACGTCATGTCCGGTGGCCATATGATGAAAATGCACAAAGAGGGCACCGCACCGGAAAGTAATGAAATGATGCAGTACACTCATAAGCTGGCGGAAGCCCAGCTGCAGGTTATCACTCTTCTTGAAGAGATGCCTGGAATTAAATAATCGACAGCCAGGCCGGGCCCGGGAATAAGTTCCGGTCCCGGCTTCGTCATTCGGGAGGCACCTATGGTATGGAGAATTACCCTTATCCTTATTGTTATGTTCATCCTGGCAGGATACGGGGCTAACAAACAGCTGCTGCCACATGAAGCTGCCGCCTCTGCAGATCACGATCAGACAGATTTTGCCAAGCATTTTGCAGATTCGACCCTGCAGTTTACGGAAAATGGTCTGTTTGGCATCGAGATGGTGATCCCGGATAAACGCCTGTCCATTGGCATTAACAGTATTAATCTCATTATTCACGACATGGCGCATCGTGATATTGAAGGCGCCGAAGTGGAGGTGACGCCGTGGATGCCCGAAATGGGACATGGTGCTTTTTCTGCCCCGAAGGTGACGGAAAAGGGCAGCGGTCTGTATTCCATAGAAAATATCGTCATGATCATGGGCGGCCACTGGGAGCTGCGGGTCGCCATAAGCAAGGATGACCAGAAAGACAAATTGGTCTTTGACTTCCCGTTTATCCGCAGTGGCGAGCCGTATGAGTATATCAGGGCCAAAACACCTGCAGGCTATGATGCGGTTATCGGCAGCAAAAACCCGCTGAGCGAGCTGGATTACAAGGTGGTTGAGACAGAGGCCGGACCTGTGAAGGAGTTTCGCCTGCCTGTAAAGGATATCGGTTTTGAGATCTTTCCGGACAAATCAATGATGGGCTGGGGTTTTAACGGTCAGGTGCCCGGTCCGACCATCAGGGTGACAGAGGGTGACCGTATTCGCGTTATTGTCACCAACGAGACAGCTGACGGTGAGCACACCCTGCATATTCACGGCCAGTCCAAGCCAATGCCAATGGATGGGGTGCCTTTCCTGGGGCAGAAGCCTATCAAAAAGGGCGAGTCCTATACTTATGAATTTACCGTAAACAATATCGGTACTTACTGGTATCACTGCCATGTTGACAGTGCGCACCATGTTGACATGGGCATGTACGGCGCTTTTATTGTTGAGCCGAAAGAAGAGTTGCTGGCATATGACCGGGAATACATCATGATCCTTGATGAATGGCCCACGGACCATGTGCACGTGCACGAGGAACCGGAATTGGCTGAAGGCCATGATGAACATGGTGTGATGACCATGCA
>JAFDCT010000320.1 GCA_019312695.1 Deltaproteobacteria bacterium
ATGTCATGTTAGGGTGGCGCCAGGCTGGCACCGTTTATGTGAAAAGTCATCCCGGATATGCCTATAAGACCCTGTGGGAAAACGTGGTGCGCATGACGCTGTGGTTTGTCGGCTGGGGTATTGTTGTTATGGTCCTGGGCGGCTTCGGCTTGAAAATATTACTGAAACCCCTTGTCCTGGTGGAAAAGCAGGCGGATGCACTTTGCAAAAAACGTTACGAATTCCAGGATATGTTGCCGAAGACCAAGGAACTGCGCCGGGTGGTTGAGGCCATGAACCGCATGACTCACAAAGTCAAGGAGATGTTTGAGGAGCAGGTCTCCATTGCGGAAGGCCTCAAAAAACAGGCCTACTATGATTCGCTGACCGGCCTTGGGAACAGGAGATTTTTTGAAAGCCAGATAATGGCCCGGCTTGAACGCGGTGACAGCTCGACAAAGGGTATAGTTCTCATGTTCCAGGTAAGGAACCTGCATGAGTTGAACCAGCAGAAAGGTTTTCAGGCCGGAGATGAACTTCTGCAAAAGGTTGGAGCATTGCTGCAGGAGGCAACAAAACAGTATTCCAACACTATTCTTTCACGTCTGACCGGTGGTGATTTTGCCATTTTTATCCCTGATGCGTCGTCATGGGATGCTGAGAGTGTTGCGGAATCCATATGCCAGAAACTGAGCCAACTGGCTGTCGAGAAAATTACCCTGACCGACAATGTCGGTCATGTGGGCGCTGTAAGCTATGAAAGCGCAACAACGCTTAACCGTCTGCTTTCAGAGGCTGATCTGGCATTGCGCGCAGCCCAACAGACAGGCCCCAACACCTGGCAGATAAATGCGGTTACACAGGAGACCGAGAAAATGCCTATGGGGCAGCAGCAGTGGAAAGATATTCTTGAGCAGGCAATGTCCGAGCGTCAGGTTGTCCTGTTTGCCCAGTCGGTGGTTAATGTTTTTGACAGGGCAAAGATTTTCCACCTCGAGATATTCTCCCGCATCAGGCAGGAAGACGGCACCCTGTTGAGTGCGGGAATATTCATGCCTTTTGCTGAGCGGCTGCAGTTTGTCTCATACCTGGACCGCATAGTTCTGGAGAAGGTGATGAATATCGAGTCCCGCAATATAGAGGGTGACCATGTTGCTGTAAATGTCTCATCCGCTTCGCTGCAGAATGATTCATTCCGTAAATGGGTCTATTCTGTCATGAAAACATTTCCTGAGAAGAAACCCAGGATTAATTTTGAGTTTCCTGAATTCAGCGCCATTCAGAATCTTGCCCTGATCAAGGAGTTCAGTGAGTTTGTCAGGCAGTATGGCCATCGGGTCGGGCTTGATCACTATGGCCAGAGTTTTTCACACTTGGGCTATCTGAAATCCCTGCAGCCCGACTATGTCAAGATAGACAGGGCCTATACCGGGGAGTTGAAGGTTAAGGAAAGCGACAGCCGTTTCTTTATCGGTTCTCTCTGCAGTGTGGCACACAGCCTTGATATCAATGTTATTGCCGAAGGCGTTGAGACGGAGCAGCAGTGGGAGATCCTCAAGGAACTCAACCTTGACGCCATTCAGGGATACATTGTTGATAAACCGAAACCGCTGACTTGAGAGATGGAGTGAGAAGTGATTGCAGGGTTCAAGGAGTCAAGGTTTCAAGGGGGCAAGGGAAAAAGATTTTCAAATACAGGATTCGAAGTTTTAATAAGGTAGCTTTTAGGTCTTAGCTGTCAGCACTGGGCTTTCAGTTTACGGTTTTTAAAAAAAGCAAAAAAGGAAAATATCTGTTGACTAACACTGCTTCAGACCAGATCATTTTCAATGATTGCTCAATGCCTCAGTAACCTACAGAATATCATCCACCACAAGCTGATCCGGGGCCATTTTTTTCCTGACCTGCTTGCGTTCCTGAATCTTTGCCTGGGCCTCTTCGGGCAGTTCTGTAAACAGGATAATGTTCTTGCGGATAAGGAGATCGATCAGATCTTCAAGTATACGGATAATGCCGATATCAGAAAGGGACAGCAGCTGAATCCAGGGGTCGGTGTCGACATTTTTGTCAAGAAATTTCAGGATTTCTTCATCCATGATGGATTTCTGTTCTTCGGCTCCTGCCGAAGGTTTTTGGTGCAGAGCAATTATGTTCCCGGCATCATCCCTTTTAACATACAGCATAATTGTGCTCCTTTAACATGAGTTGATCATCCATTTTTTTATAAGCCATTTTGGTGTGTTATCCAACTAAAAATAGACATGTCCTTATTTTTATTCTAAATTTATATTTACCGGGCACGAATTATGCGTTAAAGAGTTAAAGGTTATAAACGATATTGCTTGATAGATATTCTCCTGGACCAGAAAAACAAATCAATGCCTGAAAAAAAAGCTAAAACCCCCCCGACTGACTGGAATCTTGGGGGGGATACGGACATGCACGATGATCCTCTGCTGGATTGTCTTATGCAGTTGGCCAAGCTGCATGGCCGCTCGGCTACCCGCACAAGTTTAAGCTCCGGTCTGCCGCTGGTCCATAATTGCCTTACCGTCGAGTTATTCCCCAGGGCTGCGGAACGGGCCGGCCTGTCATCGCGCATCCTGCATCGGCCGCTCGAAAAGATTTCTGACCTGCACCTTCCTGTGGTCCTGCTGCTGCATAACCGCAAAGCCTGTATCCTGATGGCAATAGAAGAGCAGGACCAGAAGATGCGCATCCTGCTCCCTGAAACAGCAATGGGTGAAAAAACGGTGACCAGGGATGAACTGGGGGCAATGTACACCGGCTACGGCATTTTTGTTCGGCCGAAATTCCGCCTCGATCAGCAGACCCTGAAAGAGATCAGCCCGACTTCGGACAAGGGCTGGTTCTGGGGTACCATGTTTGAGAACTGGCGCATATACCGTGATGTTTTTATTGCTTCCTTCCTTATTAACGTCTTTGGCCTTATCACACCGTTTTATGTCCTGAATGTCTATGACAGGGTCATACCGAACGCAGCCTTTGAAACCCTCTGGGTCCTCTCCATCGGTGTTACTATTATCTATGTATTTGCCGTGATCATGCGCGGCCTGCGAGGCTATTTTGTTGATGAGGCCGGCAACAAGGCAAACCTGA
>JAFDCT010000321.1 GCA_019312695.1 Deltaproteobacteria bacterium
AAAGGAGTACGGCATGCTCAAGGAAAATGAGGTGCTGTATATATTTAAAAAGAAAGACTGAATGTATATTAAATAGTGGGGTTCAGGAGTATTGTGAAAAAACTATAAAACATTACACCGGGGTTTGTAAAAATATAAGGGCTGGCGGTTGCAAGCAATTCAACTGCCAGCCCTTATATGTCGAAGGGGCCAAACCAGCCCCGGAAAAATTACGCTCAGGAAAAACCGGATTTGGAGGAGCAGCCGGAAAGAGCTCCTGCCGGTGCACCGCTCGTGCTGCCGCTCATGCGGCTTGAAAAGGAAGATATCTGTTTAACCACATTCTTACTTTCGCACTTCTGACAAACAACCGTGTCAGCATCAGAAATTGAAGAAACAAAGGTCTCGAACACTTTTTCACAATCTTTACATCTATATTCATATATAGGCATTTTTCTTCTCCTGTTTTGGTATTCCCCTTAGGGTAGGGTGAATATAAGCACGCCCTTTCCCTGAGTCAAGCCGCTGATTAATTGGCTTGCAAACCTACTCCAAAACGAAATTCCGTTGTCTGCGATTTCATTCTGGTCGGGCTTAATTATGTAATGAGATTATTATTTGAATTAATAAACGTGAAAATTTCAGCAGGATCGTTCTGAGCTTAGGCAGGCAGTTCATCAAGCCATCCTGCCGCCTCATCAAGCTTACGCTTGAAGAACCTGCAGGCATCTTTAGGATCCCGTGCCTGCTGGTGCTTGAAGAAAATCTCATCACCCAGGATGCCGAGAATTTCTATCTTGCCCTTTTCATGGGACATGGCATAGCGGAATCGCTTGCTGAGGCCGTCCATCATCCCGCGTGCCTTTGCAACAATCCTGTAACCTTCAGCAAGCGGCACCTGGAAATGACTCTTAACTCTCTTAACCGGTCGGCACTGAAAAACATAGTAGGGGTTCACTCCGATGCGGACAAGCTTGCGCTGCAGTTCTGCCAGCACCTCGGGTGTATCGTTGACATCCCTGAGCAGTACGGTCTGGTTGTTGACCACAACACCTGATTTTATGACCCGGTTCACAGCCTCGATGGTCTGCCCGGTGATTTCACGGGGATGGTTGAACTGGGTATGGAGGTAAATTCTTCTTTCCTTTTTCGAATAGGCCCTGAACAGTTCAAGGAGTTCCGGATCCTTGAGTATGCGGTCCGGGAAAGTAACGGCCATCCTGCTGCCTATACGGATATAGTCGATATGATCCAGCCTGGTCAGTCCGGCAAGAAAACGTCCCAGGACTGAAGTCGGCAGTATGAGGGAATCTCCACCCGAGATCAGAACATTGTTCACTTCAGGATGTTTGGCTATGTACTCATAAGCCTCGTTGAACCTGCCGATTATCTCCTCATTGGTAAGCCCCACCATCCTCTTTCTAAAGCAGTGCCTGCAGTACATGGCGCAAATGTTAGAGGAAAGGAGCAGCACTGTGTTTGCATATTTATGCTGCAAACCCGGGAGCTTGGTATTTTTTCTTTCCCCACTGGTATCATAGAAGCCCTCCAGGTTCAGTTCTTCCACTGAAGGGACTGCCATTTTTCTGATTGGGTCTTTGGGGTCGTTCTGGTCGATGAGGGCAAGATAGTATCGTGGAACACTCATCGGATGTTTTTCAATAACCTGCTGCAGCTTCCCCTCCTCAGCAGCATCCAGTTCGATGTATTCCTTCAATTCATCCAGGGTCGTTACATTATTATTGAGTTCATCCTGCCAACTTAATTCAACAGAAGCTTCCATTATTTGATCCTTAACATTTTGATTATTTTCAGCTATATAGAAACTTACTCTCCCCATTTTTGCCGGGACAAAGGTATTATGTAAGATTGAATTCTGAAAATCCATCCTGGCTTACTGAGTTATCTGATATGTGTTCATTCTTAGCGGAAAAAATTAACTATAACACATTTCCCTCGTAACGCCAACTCACCCATTTTTTTATGAAAAATCAAACTACTATTGCTTTTAATTTCTGTAACTCCGTTTCCTCAGAACCGCAGCACATATTTTTTTAAAAAACAATGCTGCAATTTATGCTGTTTTTTTCTATTAATGAATCATGATAGAAAAAACCGACACAGATTTGCTTGCCGAGATCAGCAAATTCCTGCACTACCATAAATCCCTGGGAATTACGGTTTATCCGCGCACCACTATGCTGGAACATTTTTTGGAAGAATGGGACAAGAAAAAGCCCTCTCCGCCCCAGAAGGAAAGCTTGACTCGGCAAAAGATTGGGAAGTATTCCAAAACTTCCGAACAAAAACATTCCTTTGATCCCGGCTTGTCAGCAAAGACAACACTCCAGGATGTAAGGGAGGAAATTGGCGACTGTAAACGCTGCCCATTGAGAAAAACCAGAACAAACATCGTTTTCGGCGAGGGACCTTCGGATGCAAAACTCATGATTGTTGCAGATGCACCCGCTGAAGATGATGACCGGCAATGTCTTCCTTTCCAGGGACCTGCCGGTGACCTGCTGGATAAAATGCTGGCAGCAATAAACTTAGCCAGGCAAGAGGTTTATTTAACGACCCTGGTAAAATGCTACCCGGGTGCCCAGGCCAGGCCCCGTGAAGATGAAATTAAAACCTGTTTCCCTTTCCTTTTAAGGCAGATTGAGATCATCTGCCCCACTGTAATATGTACGTTGGGCATGCTTACTGCCCAGAAAATGCTCCATTCCCGGAATTCACTTTTTCAGCTGCGCGGCCGTTTCTATAATTTCAATGACCTCTGCAGCACTGACCTGAATGGAAAAATAGTCGTCATGCCCTCACTGCCTCCGTCTCTCCTCCTGGAAAATGCTGACTTTAAAAAAGCAAGCTGGAAGGACCTGCAGATGATTCAGAAAAAATTGGAAGAAGGGTAAATGGTTCGAAAAAAAAGTTTAAAGAATCGATATTGTAGACAAAATTCAAAATTCCAGAAGGTTTATCCATGGCTGAAGATATCATCCAGTTACGCGAAATAGTTGAAAAGGAATGTATCATATTAAACCAGGTCCGTGGGGAGATCGGGAAGGTAATTGTCGGTCAGCCTGCACTCATAGACCGGTTGCTGGTCGCTTTACTCTGCAATAACCATGTGCTCATCGAGGGCGTGCCGGGCCTGGCGAAAACCCTGACCATAACTACCCTGGCCAGGACTATCCAGGCCTCATTTCAGCGAATCCAGTTCACGCCGGACCTGCTTCCCGGAGACCTTATTGGCACCCTGATCTACAATCCAAAAACCGGTGATTTCTCCACGCGCAAGGGCCCAATATTTGCCAACATCATTTTGGCCGACGAGATCAACCGGGCCCCTGCCAAGGTACAGAGTGCCCTGCTGGAAGCCATGCAGGAACGCC
>JAFDCT010000322.1 GCA_019312695.1 Deltaproteobacteria bacterium
ATACAATCCTTTACGCGGTTTTAAATGGACCACCTAAACCCCCAAAGTTGTTAATCTTTCACGGAGACTCAATAAGAAGTTTACATCCTGATGAAAGGTCAATTGCTGGATTAGTTAGAATTGCTTTGAAAGGCAAAAAAATGGATTTCATCATCCAGAAAAGCACGGAACTGGGTATTGAAAGCCTGCGCCCTTTCCGCTCGCGATACTGTGCTGCCCATGATGCGGGGGCAGGCAAACCTGTGCGCTGGCAGAGGATAGCTCTCGAGGCCTGCAAGCAGTGTAACCGCACAAAACCCCCTGTTTTGTATGGGGTCACAGACTATAACAACCTGATATCACTCTCGGGGAGGGAGAATCACGACCTGAAAATTATTTTCTGGGAGGAGGAGACCCGGAATACCCTGCAGGAAATTTTTGCTGCCATCAGTAAAGTGAAATCCGTCCTGGTGCTTATAGGTCCGGAAGGAGGGTTCAGCTCCGGCGAGGCTGCAGCTGCAATTGCCGCAGGTTTTCAACCAACAACCCTGGGCAGCAGAATTTTACGGGCGGAAACAGCTGTGATTGCTGCTGCCGCCATCCTGCAACATGAATTAGGCAATTTGGCTTAGAATCAAAAAAGAGACATTCACTTTAATGCTTGAATGAGCAACAAGTTATTTAAAAAGTGAAGTAATACAGAGCGTAAACAAAAGGGGCCTGTGTGTGCAGGCCCCTTTTGTTTACTTAAGTTATGAGTTACTGCATTGAAACTTTATCCTGGCTGTTTTTTCCTGAAGCCAGCTTTTTTCGCATGGGGTCACCCTTGTAACCCAGTTTCTGCCAGTCTAGACGGCCTTTGTCGCCATGGCAGTCCAGGCATCCCAGGGCTTTGTCAGCCGGAGCGACCATATGGTTCAGGCGCCAGTACATTTCAGTGGGGGCAAAACCATATTCTCCGCTGTAGGCAAGCCCGGACACCTTCATGCCTGCGGCTGCAGCCTTATCCCAGTCAAAATTGACCCAGTAGGCGTCAGGGTCTTTTTTCGAACCAAACAGCTTGGGGGTGATGAAATATTTATTCTGCTTGTCATAGAGCTGCTTTCCTGTATGCACCTTAAAAGGATAGATTTTTGCTGAGCTGTCAGTAATATCTCCCAGGGGATAGCTCAGCCTGGTTATCTGGCCTGGGTCCATCGTGTCGCCCAGAAGGTAAGAGCCGGCTTTACCGTTATACCACGCATAAGTCGGGGTTACATTTTTGCCCCAGACAAACCTTCCCTTGTTCTTATGATAGGTAGGCATGCCGTATATATCCTTGGGCGGGTCCTGGATATCTTCACCTGCGGCAGACCAGTCCCAGGAAAGCTTGGTCGGCATTTCCTTGGCAATGGCTGGTATGTGACAGGTCTGGCAGGCCACCCGGGCCATATGGTAATTTAGCAGGGATTCTGCATGGGGCTTCGCATCGTGGCAGTCAGTGCAGGAGACATGATTCTCACCGTGGGGCGAAACCACCATGGCATTACCCTTGATCTGGTGCTTATCTGCTGTGTGGCAGGCCTGGCAGGTAAAATTCTGGCCATCGCCACCCATGTGCACATCATGCTCCCTGGCAGGGGACACCATGGATGAATCGATATCACCATGTTTTACATTATTGCCGCCGCCCCCGAAACCGTGACACACAACACAGTTGTTTCTGGTCGGTGTCCCGACGTTCCGGGCCACTGCTTCGAGATCGACAGGTTTTTTGTCAAACTTTTCGTTGCCGGTAAAGCCGGCGGGCATTCCTGCTGCCGGGCCGGGTTTTTTGTACTGTCCTGTAGTGTCATGGCAGACGAGGCAGTCAATTCTGCTGCTGTCAGTGAAATCAAAATTTGCATCATTCCAGCCAAATCCTATATGACAACTGGTGCAGCGGGCCCAGTTTCCGTTAATGGAAATACAAAAGTTATTTACTGCATTCATCTTGCCCCGGTCTACCTCGTTTCCCTGGCCGTAATCCTGTTTAAGTTTCCAGGTCCAGTGGCTGGTCTGCATGACATCATGGGCTGCTTCTGCATGACATTCAAGACACTTCTTGGTGACCTCCATGGGTGTTGTAAATGGTCCAGCTATTTCCCGGTGTTCCGCGGCAGCATGGGCTAATGCCCCGGCCCCGAAACCTGTTAAGGCCAGGGCTGCTGCAAGAATAATTTTTCGATTCATTTTTATGAGTCTCCTTTGTTGCTTATTGGGTTAATAAAAAAAGGTCAATATGTCGCAAAACGTAAATTTTCAGCCGTTATCCTTAGAGCAGGCTGTAATGAGCAATCCCTGTGCCAGGAGAAAGATGTTCTCATAAAAAATTATTAATACCTTGAAATTATTGAGGATAAATAGTGCTGTTCTGTGCTGGAAAATCTTGACATTGTTTATGGTGTTAACATATGTTAACATTTTTGATTAATTAATTAACACCAATTAACACATGTATCCATTTACAATGGGGTGTTGGGGCTGACATTTCCGCGTCAAAATGAAAAATAGCTGCCGGAGGCTAGGCCTTCAGAGCACGCTGGTGGCGGCACCATTCACTTATTGAATTGAGCAGGCATTTTTTTGACTTTTGGTTTTGGCCTGATAAGCACGGATTTTAATTTTTCAGGTCTGGATTTTGCAAAATAATTTTTGGGGAATCAAAAAAAAAAAAAATAAACAGGCGGTTTCAGGAGGAAATATGCTTGAAAAAGTATACGGTAAATATTGGCAGACAGTGATTGACACCATGCTTGAAGGGTTAATGCTTGTTGACCCTGACGGGAAAATTATTTTTGTCAACCGGGCCTTTGAACAGCTTTCCGGTTACAGCAAAGAGGAAGTGGAAGGCCAGACCTGCGAAATTCTTGGCTGCGACACCTGTTTTGGCACCAGAGAGGAAGGCAAGGATAAGTACTGTGCCCTGTTCAAAGAGGGAAAGGTGCGGCGCCGCAAATGTGTTTTTCAGAAAAAAGACGGCAGTGAGCTTCATGTTCTGAAAAACGCTGCCCTTATTCGCGACAAGACCGGAAAGGTTGTCGGCGGCGTGGAAAACCTGACAGACCTCAGTCCCATAGTTGAAAAGGAAGAGGTCATACTGAACCTCAGAAAGCAGTTGAGCAACGAGGACGGCTTTCATGGGATGCTGGGTAAATCGTCGGTGATGAAAAAAGTTTTTGATCTCATTGCCAGTGCAGCACCTTCGGAAGCACCGGTTGTAATCTATGGAGAGTCAGGAACCGGCAAGGAACTGGTGGCAGCAGCGATACACCAGTTGAGCCGGAGGCATGGCGGTCCCTTTGTCAAAGTAAACTGTGCCGCCCTGAATGAAAACCTGCTGGAAAGTGAACTCTTCGGTCACGTCAAGGGAGCTTTTACTGGGGCCGACAGAACAAGGGTTGGGCGCTTTGAAGCGGCAAATAATGGAGCCATATTTCTGGATGAAATAGGTGACCTGCCGCTTACTACACAGACCAAGCTGCTCAGGGTTCTGCAGGAAAAGGAATTTGAAAGGGTGGGGGACAACCGTCCCATTGCAACTGATGTCAGGGTTCTGGCTGCCACCAACAAGGACCTGGACAGACTTATGCAGGAGGGCCTTTTCCGTGAAGACCTCTATTACAGAATTAATGTCATACCTAT
>JAFDCT010000323.1 GCA_019312695.1 Deltaproteobacteria bacterium
ACATATTTTGCCACAATATGTTCCGGTATATTTTTGCCGGTGGCCGCTTCAGAAAAAATGCGGAACAACAGATCACATTCCAGATAATAACTTTTTCGTTTCAGCCATTTAGGCCAACTGTTCTCCCTGGCAAAACGGAGAAAATGCGGCAGGTTTACCAGGTGTAAGCCAATATTTTCTTTGTGGGCCCGCTTGATACTCATGGGCCCAAGTATCGCATCGAGGCGGGCCCTGATTTTTTGCAGGAAACGATGAAATTCCGGCCCCTTAAAGTACTTGTTCAGGAGATCAAACTCAACAATGGCCCAGGGAAGCAGGAGCAGAGAGAAAAGGAGCTGATCGGGGAGATATATGCCTTTGTAATGCAGCCGATCCACAACGGTCTGGATCCCGAGAAACAGTTTCCGGTTTGCTTTGCCCCCGGGGGAGTTATGAGCAGCTTGGTAAAAGGGGAAAAGTACATAAAAAATACCCGAGTCCATGGCAAGCTCTGACCAGGTGGAGCAGGCAGTGCTGCGAAGATCCTTCATCAGTTCATCACGGATGCGGGAGATCGGGCAGAGCCGCAGCATCTCCTTGTGATCAATGATTGACTGCCAGGTTTTGGGTTCGATGGAAAAACGGTTGCGGGCAGCATGGCGTATGACCCGCATCATTCTTGCCGGGTCGCGTTTCACCCTTTTTCCCGGTTCACCGATTAAGCGTATAATGCCTTGCTCAAGATCATTGCCCCCCCCAGTGTAGTCGATGATAGTGCTGTTTTCTATCTCGTAGAACAGGCTGTTAATAGTCAGGTCACGCCGAAAGGCATCATCGGAAGGACTGCCGTAGGTATTGTTGGCTGCCAGGACATCATCCCCGGCACTCTTGCTGACCCCGTTTAATTCGAATTCACTGCGGCAGCGAAAAGTGGAGACCTCGATAATCTTACCGCCGGAAAAAAAGACCTGTACCAGCCTGAAACGTCTGCCGATCAGGCGGCTGTTCCTGAAAATTTTGCGCAGCTGTCCCGGCCGGGCATCGGTGCTGATGTCAAAATCCTTCGGGGTTTTACCAAGGTAAAGATCGCGGACACCTCCGCCCACGAGGTACGCTACATGCCCGGCATCACGGAGACGATAGAGGACCTTGAGTGCTTCCCGGTCAATATCCTTTTTGGAGATCGGGTGATTTGACCTGGAGATAATGCGGGGTTTGGTGGTATCGTCAACGGGTATGCTTGCAGTTCCCGGATCAGTCGGCATAGCTTTCTTTTGCAGGATACTTCTTGGTTCAGGAGGCAGCAGGTTCCCTGTAGACTGACTCGGCCTGGGAGACAAACATATCAAAAACCTCTTTTACCGTAAGTATTTCCTTCATCTTGTAAACATTCTCACCTGAAAAGACCAAACCTTCCTCAATATTGCCGTCCTTTGCCATGATCAGTCTTTCGGAGATGCAATAAAAGTGGTCACATTTCTTCAGGCATTTGTACCTGCAGTCTTTGGCCTTCAGTTCATCACCTGCCTCCATCTGCTCAACAAAAGGGGTTCTGATCGCTCTGCCTGGAAGGCCCACCGGTGAACGGATAAGTGTTACATCTTCCTTTTTGGCATTGAGATATGCCTGTTTAAAGGCATCGGATACCGAGCATTTCTTTGTCATCACAAAGCGGGAGGCAACCTGAACGCCGTCTGCCCCGTATTTGTCCATCATTTCTGCCATATCGTATCCGTCTGTGATGCCGCCTGCCGCTATAAGGGGCACTTTTTTTACCACCTCGCGAATTTTGGGAAAAAGATCGCGCAGGGCAATATCTGTTCCCAGATGCCCGCCGGCTTCTTTGGCTTCTACAATAATTGCGGCGGCGCCCAGCTTTTCTGCAAGTCTGGCAAAAGCAGGGGAAGAGACTATGGAGACAATGGGTGTATTTGTTTCCTGGCCGATCTTGAAGATATCCCGGGAAAAGCCGGCGCCGGTTATAATCATGTCGACTCCCGCCTCAATGGATGCTTTGACCAGATTATAGAAATTTTTCATGGCGAACATGATGTTCACCGCGATAATGCCTTTGGTGGCATTTTTGGCCTTAATGATGTCAGCCTTGAGTTCATCTGTGGGGATGGAAGAGCCGCCGATTGTGCCTATGCCGCCGCAATCGGCGACAGGTACGGCAAGGGCTGATGTGGAAACCCTGATTGACATTCCTCCCTGGATAAGGGGGATTGGTGCAACATATGGACCAATGGTTAAGGGGGGTAATTTCATATGGTATCTAAAGTGGAGAAACTGGTAGATATCTCAGGCAGATTTCTCCGGCACGAGTATAAAACAGTACTCAAATTGTTAATTGGTTAATATTAAAACAAATAACCTTATTTTGAAACAAATAAAATTTTCTGTAATCCTTTATTTAGCCACGACTATGCCCTGCTTCAGGCACTTTGTCAAGTCTAAGCATGCCGCAAGCTGTGACATTACTTGACTTTTTATCATCTGTGCGAGTAGAGTTGTCCATTTATTTTTTTATTTTGAATTCATTTCTGCTGTAATGAGGTGATAATTTTGAGCATTAAAGCTTTGAAAGGCTTTAAAGATATCCTGCCCGACGAGGCAGGACTCTGGCAGTTCATAGAACAAACCGCCCGGGATGTTTTTCACCGGTACGGCCTGGAAGAGATTAAAGTGCCCATCCTTGAAAAGACCGAACTGTTTGTCCGGACAATCGGGGCGAGTACGGATATTGTCGAAAAGGAGATGTATACCTTCGAAGACCGCAACGGCTCTTTAATTACAATGAGGCCGGAGGGCACCGCTTCAGTAATTCGGGCTTATATCGAAAACGGTCTCTTTGTCAGGGGGGCGGTACAACGCCTTTATACCATTGGTCCCATGTTCAGGCATGAAAGGCCCCAGAAGGGCAGGCTGCGTCAATTCCATCAGATGAGTGTCGAGGTACTCGGCTCAAACAGTGCCAGGATTGATACCGAGGTTATGGCCATTGCCTGGCAGATCCTGCAGGATATCGGGCTGCAGGCGAGCCTGGAGGTTAACTCCCTGGGCTGCGCTGCCTGCCGACCATCATTTAAGGAAATATTGCAGGAGTTTCTGCAGGAACGTCTCAGCCATTTATGTGACGACTGCCAACGCCGAAGCAATACCAATCCGCTACGTGTTCTTGACTGTAAAAGTGAACACTGCCAGGCCGAGTATGTCTCCGCGCCATCCATCATAGATCATCTCTGCCAGGGATGCCGTGATCACTTTGAAGAGGTCAAGCAGACTTTGAGTTCCCTCAACATATCTTTTGCTGTTAATCCTAAAATGGTGCGGGGGCTTGACTACTATACCAGGACAACATTTGAACTGATCACCACTGAACTTGGGGCCCAGGGTGCGATCGGAGCCGGTGGCAGATATGACGGCCTGGTCCAGCAACTCGGCGGCCCGGAAGTGCCGGGTATAGGATTTGCCATGGGCATGGAAAGGCTGGTCATGCTTTTAAGCCAGAAAGGCCATGGCGAGATCAGCCACGTTCTGGACCTTTTCTTGATTACCCTGGGTGAGAAGGCGCATGAAAAGGGCTTTATTCTCATGCAGATGCTCCGGGCGCAAGGGCTGCGGGTCATGATGGACCATGAAGGTCGGAGTATGAAAAATCAGTTAAAACAGGCAGATAAGCAGAATGCCTGGTTTGCCCTTATTCTTGGAGAAAGGGAGCTGGAAAACCTTGAAGTGGTTTTGAAAGATATGCATTCCGGTGAGCAGGAACTCATTGAGCTGGCGCCGGCATTTGAAGACTGGGCGCCTGTAATTAAGCAGAAAATTAAGCATTAACAAAAAACAAAAACAGACATTCGCCCGGAAGATGCAGGTTCCCTGGGCGCTGTGCTGATTCAAGAAAAAAATAAGGAGTTAATGAAATGGAATCCATGGGGGGACTCAAGCGGAGTCATTCCTGTAATGACCTTGCAGTGGAAAATGTTGGCGAGGTTGTCACTCTTATGGGCTGGGTGCTGCGCCGCCGTGACCATGGCGGTGTCATATTCATTGATTTGCGTGACCGCTGGGGTATAACCCAGGTTGTTTTCAACCCTGAGGTTCATGCAGAGGTGCATGATAAGGCACACCAGCTGCGCAGTGAATGGATCATAGCTGTACAAGGCCGTGTTGAAAGGCGTCCACCGGCTATGGAAAACCCCAACCTGAAAACAGGCGCCATTGAAGTACTGGTCGACACTTTGCGTGTGCTCAATTCAAGCCTTACCCCGCCCTTTCCACTGGACGAGGAGGTTGAGGTCTCGGAAAACCTGCGGCTCAAGTACAGGTATATAGACCTGCGGCGGCCGTCCATGGCTGCAAATCTTATCATGCGGCACAGGGTAGCCCAGTCAGTCAGGACATACCTGGATGCCAATAATTTCCTTGAGATTGAAACACCTGTTCTCACCAGGTCAACTCCGGAAGGCGCAAGGGATTATCTTGTACCCAGCAGGGTAAATGCCGGGAAGTTTTATGCTCTGCCTCAGTCACCGCAGCTTTTCAAGCAACTTCTAATGGTATCGGGGCTTGACAGGTACTACCAGATTGTCCGCTGTTTTCGGGATGAAGACCTGCGGGCCGACCGGCAGCCTGAGTTTACCCAGATTGATATGGAGCTTTCCTTTGTTGAGGAGGAAACCATCTATGAAATTATAGAAAGCATGATGCTGAAGCTTTTCAAAGACGTGTTGGGAGTTGTATTAACTGCACCATTTGCCAGGATAACCTATGAGGAGGCCATGACACGATTTGGCACGGACAGGCCTGATACACGTTTTGAACTTGAACTGGTGGACTTGACTGAAACAGTCAAGGATTGCAGCTTTAATGTTTTTAAGACCGTTGTCAACAAAGGCGGCCAGGTAAAAAGCATAAATGCCAAGGGCTGCGGAGATTTTTCCCGCAAGGATCTTGATGATCTTACCGGGTATGTTGGACAGTTCGGCGCCAAGGGACTTGCCTGGGTCAAGGTCAAGACAGGCGGAGAATGGCAGTCGCCGATCACAAAGTTTTTCAAGGCTGAGGAGCGAGAAAATATCAGCAGGGAGCTTGGGGCAGAAGAAAATGATGTCCTTTTCTTTGTCGCTGACACGAAAATGGTTGTCAACCAGGCGCTTTCTGAACTGCGCCTTGAACTGGGCCGGAAACTGGGCCTGATAAATACGTCCACCTATAATTTTGTCTGGGTTGAGGACTTCCCCCTGCTTGAATATGACCATGACGAGAAACGGCATGTTGCCGTCCATCATCCCTTTACGGCTCCCAAGGAAGAGGACCTGAAATTTCTTGAAAAGGATCCGGGCCAGGTGCGTAGCAGGGCATACGACCTGGTGTTGAACGGTATTGAAATCGGGGGCGGCAGTATACGTATACACCAGAAAGAGCTGCAGGATGAGATTTTTGGGGCCCTGGGAATAGCCAGGGAAGAGGCTCTTGATAAATTTGGTTTCCTGCTGCAGGCCCTGGAGCTTGGCGCACCGCCCCATGGCGGCATAGCCTTTGGACTTGACCGGTTGCTGATGATCATGGCCGGCCGCGAAACTATCCGTGATGTCATAGCCTTTCCCAAGACTCAGAAGGCTACTTGTCCTCTGACTGAGGCACCTGCTTCAGTGGCCAGGAAACAGCTGACAGAGCTTTACCTCAGGCCGGACTGGGAATAATATTTATAATTTTGCCAATATAAATCGGAATTGAGCAATTTCGATTAGAGGAATTGCTGATTAATCTCTATCTCAGCCTTATCCCTTACATTCGCAAGCCACGAAACAAGAATTGCTGATTTTTTTCTTTCAAGGAGTGTTGTCCTGAACTCACTTTCCTTTTGGCTGAAGAGTTCAGGCGAAGGCGGACTCTTTTCCATGATCCTGAAAACATAGTACATGCCATTGGTGGCTACTGCCTCTTCAGGGTATGGATTTTCTTCTGTGAGATCAAAAGCCATGCTGACAATCTGTTCCGGTAGCGCAGAAGCTCCTGCATCACTGCGGATAATATAGTCAGACGTTTTCGGGTTTATATCAAGCTTACCTGCCTCGGCAGCAAAATCTCCGGCGCCTTCCTGTTTAAGGGCAGACAGCAGTCCTGCTGCAGCTTCTTTGGCCATGGCTTCGGATTGGGCACTGATATAATCTTTACTGACCTGTTCCTTAACATCTTCATACGGGGCGATTTCCGGTTCTTTTTTGTCAGCAGCAAAGATGATGGCATAGCCCTGTGGAGTTTCGACCAGTGAACTGAGTTCCCCCCGGTTGAGAGAGAAAGCGGCATTGAGAAAGGCGGGATCGGAAGCCATGCTGATCTTGGAACCGCTTTTTGCAGGAGATTTTCGGGGGAAGAAATCTGTCTGTTCAAAGGGGATATTATTCTCCTGGCTGAACCTATCCAGGCTGCCGGCCAGAATGATATTTTCATAGGCCGTTGTTGCCTGCGTAAATGAAAGCTCTCTGGATTTTTGTTCCTGAATCAGGGCTGCAATCTCAGTTTTTACTTCTTCCAGAGTTTTTGTGTGGGCCGGTTCAATCTTTTCGAGCTTTATGATATGGAACCCGAACTGGGTTTCAACTAAATCGCTGATGTCCCCTTCGTTTAATGAGAAAACCGCATCCTCAAAGGGCTTTACCATCCGGCCTCTGGAGAAGAAGCCAAGATCTCCTCCCTTGGGCCCGGAGGGGCCTTCGGAATACTGTTTGGCAAGCTCGGCAAAATCTTCACCTGTCCTGGCAAGTTCAAGAATCTTGGCTGCCCTGTCTTTCTTTTCAGCCAGGGCGTCTACCGAATCCTCTTCTGAGGTTTTAATGAGGATGTGACGTGCACTTCGCTGTTCGGGGTTGGCGTAGCGGCTTAAATTTTCACGGTAAAAGGCTTCCAGATCTTCCTCA
>JAFDCT010000324.1 GCA_019312695.1 Deltaproteobacteria bacterium
GTGAAGTAAGTATTTTTTAGAGAAATAGCCTATGGTTTTCGGTCAATGTATAGTATAATGCCACCGGCGTAACATTGGTAAAGAAAATTTTTCAGTCTTACAAAGGAGGAGAAAATGGAAAAAAAATACCTAAAGAAGGTGATGACCGGACTCAGTATTGCCAGCCTGGTGACGGGTATCGGCGGGCTTGCTATCGGCGCGAGTGGCTGAAGCGGCGGACAGAAGAGTGCAGTTAGCACTCAAGAGGTAAAACAGGAAGCCCCAGCTCCCGGCTATGGTGCCAAAGCTGCCGAAGAGGGTGCCGAACAGGCTGCCGAAGAGGGTGCCGAACAGGGTGAAGAAGAAATGAAAAAAGAAGGCGAAGCTGAAGAAGCAAAATAGTCAGCATAAATTTCTAGAAAGATTTTAGCATTTTCTGTAAAAAAAGGACCGGTTTTAGCCCGCCGGTCCTTTTTTATTTTTTCCCTTTTGCCTGGTTCTGCGCCTTATCTATCAATTCCGCCAGGGAAAGCAGTTTTGGGATGGGGGGCTTTGCAAGGGATTCCTGCCATTCAGCATCCGAAAGTTCCTGCTGAAGGTGCTCTACCACGTGAAAATAAATATACCAGCAGTCAAGGGTTTTGACACAGGGAAGGCCCACATTCTCCCGTCGGCAGTAAGAAAAAGAGATCTGCTGTCCCAGCCTGGGACAGCGTATCTTAAATGAGTCAACCGGCGGTGTGCTATCCAGTTTCATGGTTGCCATGTTCTCATGGGTAGTGGTCGGCGGAGCGTCGTTCCGGGACAAGTCTACGCTCAATAGCACCTTCATTCCAGGCCTTGGAGACATAAAGGTTGCAGTAACAACTGCCAAACTCTGCAACATCCGGTTCCCGGTACACACAGGGGCAGAGAATATCCTTGTCTTTTTCGCGCTCCCCGGCGGCCAGTCTGCAAGGGCAGGACATGTAGCCGTAGCGGTCCTTGTTGACCATCAAAGCTCTTAAAAGCTGGAAGGTTTTTTCATTGTCCCGGTTAAAGTAATATCCCTTGGGCTCCTGGATTTTACGCAGTCTGTCGTATAATTCATCAACCTCAGTCCGCACGTTCAGCATATCCTTTATTTCCTGGGGTTTCATACCGATAACAACTTTATCGCCGCAAATGAGCGTTGGAAAAGTGCAGCGGGGATTGACTTTTTTTAATTCCTGCACTGCCTTTTCCTTCGCCTCCGGTGTCAGCAGGTCAACCACGATAGGTTCATATGCAACTGCCAGGTCATCCAGCATTTTCTTAGTTAATTCACAGTAGCCGCAGGTGCTCAAAGAATAAAAAATCAGAGATTGTTCTGTCATTGTCACATACCCTTCTCTTGGTTAATATTATTTATTTACATGAAATAGCAGACTTTTATACAATGTTTGTATTATCCTAAACATTCAGGTGCTTTCGGTCAACAGCATACCCGCATCCTTTTGAAAAATGTCTGGGGAAAATCCATTGTAAGATTATTTAATTCCTTTTGTAACGTATCGACTGTGCTGAGATATGGCAAAGAAGAAAATAAGAAAAGATCAGGAAAAGCCTGGCAGGGTGAGATTGGGGCTTTGCTGTATCTTCAGAGATGAGCCTATTCGGTTCAGGACAACAACTGCCAAATATTTACAACGGTTTGACCGCAGGGAGCAGCTGCGGAAACTTTCTGGTCTGTGTTTGCAAAACACCCATAACCTGTTGGCTGCCCTCAGGTTTCTGCAGCAAAACAGTATCGGCGCTTTTCGTATTCTCTCTCCCTTTTTTCCCCGTTTTACCCATCCTGATGTGGGATACCGATTGGCTGACCTGCCTGATGCAGAAGCAGTTCTTGCTAATCTCAGGGAGGTAAACAGGTTCCGACAGCTTCATAAAATCAGGCTCAGCTTTCATCCCGACCAGTTTATCATCCTCTCTTCACCAAATGAAGCGGTCGTGCAGAATGCCATAAACGAACTGGAATACCAGGCAATGCTGGCTGAGCATGTCGGGGCGGACGTGATCAATATCCACGGCGGCGGAGCCTATAATGACAAAAAAACAGCGCTTGGGAGGTTCAGAAAGAATTTTGAACGCCTGTCTACAGCTGTAAAGAAAAGGCTGGCCCTGGAAAATGATGACCGGATCTATACGGTTGCCGATCTGGTCCCGGTATGTAAAGACCTGCAAATCCCGCTTGTTTATGATGTGCATCATCACCGGTGTCATCCTGACGGGTTGACGGTTGAAGATGCCACAGGCCTGGCACGCCGTACCTGGGAGAAAAGTGTCCGGGAACCATACTTCCATATTTCTTCACCGGCAAACGGTTGGCAGGGCAGGGACCCCAAACCGCATGCGGATTATATCGACCCTGCTGATTTCCCTGACTGCTGGCAGGGGTTTTTTCTTACAGTAGATGTGGAAGCCAAGGCAAAAGAGCTGGCAGTTATGAAGCTGCAGCAGGATTTGGGAAAGAGAATCGCTCAGACTAATAAGTAAGGGGTTAACCGTAATCATGAAACATGACGCAACAAAAATACATCTTGTCCTCATAACTGCCGCGGCTTTTTATCTTCTTGCCGGCTGTGTTTTTGCCCAGGATGAAGCTGCAGAACAGGACAAGCCGCTGCATCATACTCAAGACGGTTTTCAGAATCCCTATATTGAAAAGAAAAAAAGAGGCTTTTTCAAATATTTGAAGATGCGTTATTTCAGCGACGAGGAATTCGCGGATTACGAAGCAAATGCCCATAAAATTTCCAGGGTTGAGCCGGATCTTACCGCAATTTACAACCCGCCGGAGGCAATACAGGTCACCTGGATAGGACATGCAACAATCCTGATCCAGTATAAGGGGATCAATATCCTGACCGATCCCATGTTTTCAGACAGGGCCTCGCCGTTAAGTTTTTGGGGGCCGAAGAGATACAATCCGCCCGCCATGCAGATAAAAGACCTGCCGCCAATAGACTTTATAGTCATATCCCACAATCACTACGACCATCTGGACACAAAAACCGTGCAGCAGATCGGATCAAATACAAAATGGCTGGTTCCTCTCGGGTTGCAGAAATGGTTTATACGGGAAGGGGTGAATGCGGAAAATGTCATGGAGTTTGACTGGTGGGATGCCAGGCGGTTTGCAAAAGCAATCATCACTGCTACTCCGGCCCAGCACTGGTCAGCCCGCAGTCTGTGGGACAGAAACAGGACTCTGTGGGCTTCATGGATGCTGCAGATAGGCGATAAAACCATCTGGTACAGTGGAGATACCGGCTACAACCCCCACCAGTTCAAAGAGATCGGCAGCAGGTTCAGCTCCGTAGACCTGGCGCTTATATCCATTGGTGCCTATGAACCCCGCTGGTTTATGAAAGACATGCATATCAATCCTGAAGAGGCGGTACAGATCCACCAGGACATCAAAGCAGAATATTCCATAGGCGTGCAGTGGGGCACTTTTCAGCTAACCTCCGAACCCATAGACGATCCGCCTATAAAACTTGAACAGGCGCTGGTCCTAAGGAATGTTGCATTCGAAGAGTTTGAGCTTCTAAACATCGGGGAGATTAGAGTGATACCTTGAGGCAGCAGCCATTGAGTCGCAATGTGTAAAGGTATACGAAGAAATGGGCTTTAAAAAACTACCTGACAATCGCGGCATGATCTATGTGCCTGAATGTTTGAGCTGCAGGAAGAAGAATCCGTGTCCGGACTGCTTCTCCTGCCAGTGGTGCGGCAATGAACGCTGCCGCGTTTGTCAGGGCAGGAGGCCCCAATTTAAACAAAAGCAGCAAATTCCAGCACTAAGGAAAAAGTGACTTAAGTGCCTATTGGCTTAGGTCTGCTTTTGCCCCAGATAATGCACACCAGGATTATCACCAGCAGGGGAATCAAGCCCAAGTTGACAGTCTGCCAACCATAGCGGCTTTGCAGGGTACCGGCTGATAGCGAAGAAAGGGCCACAGTAGTAAATACGGCAAAATCATTCAGGGCCTGGGCTTTGGCGCGCTCCTCCGGGCGGTATGTTTCTGTGAGCAGGGTGGTGGCACCAATAAAAAGAAAGTTCCAGCTGATCCCGAGGAGCAGCAGGGCGGCCCAGAAATGGAGAACGCTGCTGCCGGACAGGTTGACAGTCAGACAGGCAAAGCCCAGGACTGCCCCGGCAAGCATGATATTGAATACACCGTAGCGATTGATAAGATGCCCCGTGACAAAGGCAGGTCCGAACATACCGAGAACATGCCACTGAATGACAAATGAGGTCTTGGAAAAGGGATGGGCAAAATGCTGCATGGCCAGAGGAGTGGCAGTCATAGCCAGAACCATGACACCATATCCCAGCATGCCGCAGACGACGGCCACAATGAACATGGGCTGAGCGGCAATAACCCTCAGAGGACGGCCGCCTGTTCCGGAAATATTTTCAGTCACGGATTTGGGAGGCAGCTTTAAAAATGCCAGGAAAGCAAACGACAGAAGATAAAAGCCCACAAGTGAGCCGTAGCTTCCTGCAAAAGGAGCATTGTTGATAAACCCCCGTGTCATATTGGCAAGGTTGGGCCCCACAAATGCTGCAACCACGCCGCCTGCCATAATATAGGAAACGGCACGACCTTTAAAGGTTTTGTCTACTGCGTCTGCAGCAGCAAAACGATAGTAGTTGCCAAAACCGTTGAAGATGCCGATCTGTATTGTGCCGAAGGCAAAGAGAGCGAAACTGCCAAAGATTATGGCCAGGGTGGCAAAAATTGCACCGCTGGCACCAAAGAGGGAAGCAAGCATGAAGCCCTGCTTGCGACCGATGCGGTCCATGAGCAGCGCCGCAGGGATAGTTGTGCACATGGTGGCAATGAATTGCGAGGCCAGAGGCAGGGTGGCCCAGGATTTGTTTTCTGCCAGGGCAAAGCCGACCAGTGCTGCGGTAGTGACGATCAGGGAAGTGGAGCTCAGCATCAGGGCCTGGCAGATTGCCAGCAGGGGAACATTGCGCCGGAATGAATTCATTGTGCATGACCTAGACTGAGTTGATGGCCGGACAAAAGAAAAATTGCAAAAAGACCTTTTTCATATCTACAATGTACTTAATTTTTTAAACAAATGGACAGGTTAATTTTATCTTTTCTGAAGCTGTTCAGTTTTTAACATTGCCTGAAAGGTGGAAAGAATGGCACAGCTTATTGAAAATAAGGAACTGCGTAACAGGAATTCTGTCTTTACGGACCGGCACGATGCCGGGCTGCAACTGGCGTCAATGCTGCATGAAACAGCCAGACCCGATGACCTGGTTTTAGCCATACCTTCAGGTGGTGTGCCGGTCGGGCTGGCTGTTGCAGTAACACTTGGTCTTGAGCTGGATCTGGTCCTGGTTCGCAAGGTACAGATACCCTGGAATACCGAGGCCGGTTTTGCTGCGGTCAATATGGATTCCGACCTGTTTGTTAATGAGCACCTCCTTTCCCTGCTGCATCTCTCAGAAGACCAGATGGAACGCCAGGTCAATAAAACCAAGGCAACCATTGAAAAGCGGAGCAGAAAATTCAGACAGGGTAAACCTTTTCCCGATATTAAAGACCGGCCTGTTATCCTGGTTGATGACGGCCTGGCCTCGGGTTATACCATGCGGGCTGCCATCGCCTATGTCAGGAAAAGAAAACCAGCAGCAGTCACCGTAGCGGTACCAACAGGTTCGGCCGATACAGTGAGCATGCTGCTCCGGGAGGTGGACATTCTCTACTGCCTCAATATCAGGGAGTCCTACCCCTATGCCGTGGCCTCGGCCTACCGCAACTGGTATGACCTGGAAGATGAGGATGTCCTTGCCCTGCTTGACAGGAGGAAATAATCTTTTTTCATTTATATTCTCGCTCTTTACTTCTCACTCACGAATTGACCTAAGTCATTTTACGTGCCGGCAGATTAAGGTAAAATGATGCCATATTTCGCATAGGAGCCAGAACATGAAACTGCATAAGGATATGGGAAAAAGGCCGATAAAGGAAGTGATCGAAGCACATCCGAAAATAGGCGAAATCCTGAATAAATATGAAATCGGCTGCCTCGAATGCAGCATCGGAACCTGCTTCCTTAAGGATGTCGTTGCGGTCCACGTCCTGGGCGAAACAATCGAAGCAATGATTGAAAAAGAGATTAATGAATATCTTGATAACCCCTGAAAATTAGTCCTTGCTGTGTCAGCGCCAAAAGGAGAGGAGACGTTATGGATGCTCAGAAAAAGAAGATTCTGGAAGAAGAAGGATATGATTTTGACAGTGAACTGTTGTGTTTTGTGAACAGAAAAGCAGGCAAAATTTTTTCAGGAGCCTGGATTGATGAAAAAAATATAAATACGGTTAAAATTACACTTTCCCTGCCGCACAGCCCGGATACCTGGAAATTCTTTTTAAATCCGGATCAGCCCCACGAGGAAACCAGAACAGCTCTGTTTGAAAAGTATGGCAGGAAGCCTTAAAAATGTTCCCGACCGCCCTGGAAATATACCGGAAACTGCCGCAAACGAATTGCGCCAAGTGTTTGCTGCCGTCCTGTCTGGCATTTGCTGCGGCATTGATAGCAGGCCGTAAAAAAGTAAGGGACTGCCCGGATCTCATGCCGGAAATAGCGGTAGAGCTTACCGCAAATTTTTCTCCCCCCGACCCCATGGAAATAGAGCAGGCGCAATTTATTGATAAACTGCAGAAAAAAATGGCCGCTATTGATTTTAAAACGGTTGCGCCATTGATCGGCGGGAGGGTCAAAAACGACAGGATAAACATCAATTCACTGGGTAAGGATTTTATCTTTGACCACCGGGGCAACATGGAATCAGAATGCCATCATATCCCTTGGGTACAGGTCCCGATTCTTTCCTACATAACGTACAAGACATACGCTGATATTACAGGCAGCTGGATATCGTTCAGGGAAATAAGGGAGGGATAGAATGGCAGGCCCTTTTTGCCAATCGCTGTGAAGAACCCCTGCGGCAGCTGGCTGAAGACA
>JAFDCT010000325.1 GCA_019312695.1 Deltaproteobacteria bacterium
AGCAAGGATGAAATCCTCACCGCTTACGCAAATGAAATATTCCTCGGTCAGGACGGGGGAAGGGCGGTACACGGTTTTGCCCTGGCGGCCCAGTTTTATTTCCGCAGGGATCTGAGAGATCTTAAAACCGATCAGATTGCCGTGCTAATCGGCATGGTAAAAGGACCCTCCTATTATGACCCCCGGCGTCATCCCGAGCGCTGTCTGAAAAGAAGGGGAGTCATCCTGGAAGTCATGCGGCAGGAGGACATCATTACTGATGATCAATATCAACAGGCCTTTGCAGCTGAGCTTTTAGGCTCCGGCAGTGTGATGAGCGGATTCAACCGCTTTCCGGCCTTTCTCGATCTGGTTCGCCGGCACCTGAGCCGCGACTACCATGAAGAAGATTTGACCTCGGATGGCCTGAAAATTATGACCACCCTTGATCCCTTGGTCCAGAAGCAGTTGGAGCAGCAACTGGCTGAATCGCTGGAAGAGTTGGAAGAGAAAACAGGGAGCAAGGACCTTGAAGGTGCTGTGGTGGTAAGTGCCCGGGAAAATGGTGAGATTCAAGCCGTAGCCGGGAGCCGCAAACCTTTGCAGTCCGGATTTAATCGGGCCCTTGACGCCAGGCGGCCGGTTGGCTCATTAATAAAGCCCGTGGTTTTTTTAACCGCCCTGAGGAATGGGTATACCTTAGCCAGTCCTGTGGAAGATACGCCAGTTAGTCTGGCCAATCCTGGAGGCGGCCGGTGGACGCCTGACAATTTCGACCACAAGATCCATGGCCGGGTTCCTCTGATGGAAGCCCTGGTATTTTCCTATAATCTGGCCACAGTGAAGGTGGGGATAGATGTGGGGGTGGAAAAGGTGGTGCAGACGGCCAAAATGCTTGGAGTCGAAGGGGAATTACCCCCTTACCCATCCTTTTTGCTCGGTGCAGTTTCCCTTTCACCGTTCGAGGTGGCCCAGCTTTACCAGACTTTTGCCAGTGAGGGTTTCTACGTGCCGCAGCGAGCTATCAGCAATGTCATGGGCCCTGACAAAAAACTTCTTAAGCGTTATGGCCTTTCGGTGGAACAACGGTTTGACCCACAACATGTCTTTCTGATCAACACAGTTCTTCAAAGGGTTATAAGCGAGGGCACCGGCGCTTCGATTTCACGTTATCTGCCAGCATCACTCCAGGCAGCAGGAAAAACTGGTACCTCGGACGATTTACGGGACAGTTGGTTTGCCGGTTTTACTGGTGACCGACTGGCGGTCGTCTGGTTGGGGTCGGATGATAACAGGAGCATCGGTCTCACCGGCTCCTCCGGTGCCCTGGTAGTCTGGGACAGGGTGATGGCGGCGCTGGATGCCCAGCCGCTTGATCTGAGGGAACCGCCGGGATTGGAATGGGCCCGGATTTATTACAATGATTATAGCCCGGATAGCAGGTATAATGGCAGGAGCGAGTTGCTGCCCTTTGCCGAAGGCACCATCCCGTCCGGCGCGTTTGAAGTCTCATCCCCTGCTTTGCCCGGCAAGAAGCACCGAAGTCCCGGTTTGCTGGAACGGATGCGGCAATTGCTTCCCTGGTGAGAATTCACCAGAAGCGGGCAGTGAAAAAGGAAAATTTTGTACCATGCGACGGTTTATGTTGTTTTTTGGGTATACAAAGAGAGAGCTATACAGATCATGTTACTGAATAAAATCATGTGCCATCCTGCAAGGATGCTGTTAGTACTGCTTATGGCGGCAGTCCTGCTGCTGATGAACGGCTGTGCCGGCGTTGCGCCCGTTGAGGAAGAAATCACTCCGACACCGGCGGCAGAACTGCTGAGTGATGCTGAACAGTCTCTGCAAGGGGGAGATTACAGTCGGGCAGAGCTCCAACTCGAACGGGCTCTGAGTGTGGCCCCCCGGAATGGTCAGGCCTGGCACCTCATGGCAAGAATTCGCTATGGCCAGGGGGATTACGGCCAGACAGTGCAGTTCTGTCTCAAGTCCATAACCCTTGCCGGCCATGATCGCACCCTGAAGAGGCAAAACTGGGTGCTGCTGGAGAAGGCCTATACCATGCTGGGAGAGTCGGTAAAGGCCGAGGAGGCCCGGCTTAAAGCAATATCCATTTGAAATATACTCAAAATATCTGAAAGTTTAGTTAAGAGGACGCTTCCCTGCTTTTTCGATTTCTGATCGAGGTCTTCTTCAGTACGGTATGCAGAAGCTGTTAAAAACCTTCTGGTTCAAAGAGGAGTAAATCCTGCAAGAATCCGGAAAATAGCTTTCGGTGCAATATCCTTAGTAAGGGCGTTATATCAGGTCGAGGCGGCCCTTATATTTTTTTGTTTGCAGCCTGGGTGCAATTTGTATCGAAAAAAATTGTGATATACCTTTCAGCCTGCTGATGCTGAAAGGTTTTGCCCGGCAGGAGACGATAGATTCCTTTCCAGATAACAGCCGCATTCCGTATTAATGCCTGCCTGCTTGATAACCGAGTCGTATCTTGCTTTAAATCCGTCATGTTTATCAAGAAACATGGGATGCTCCATTGGCCTTATAACTCTTATTTTCTGATAGGCTTCCTGTCTGCCTATTTCACAGACGGTTTTTAATATATATGCTCTTGGATCCATTTGCAGCTTATGGGCCAGACGGGCAAAATTCCTGCTCCTTGCCTTGTTGCCCGGCTGAATACGTTGCCCTTGGATGGTGATCACAATAATTTCCATGTTGCACGTATCGAGGAAGAAGCTCACCTTGGCAATATAGCTGCTATCGGTTCCATGGGGATGCTCTTCGGCCGCCCTGGTCAAATAACAGCAGATGCCTGATGTGTCTTCCGTCGCTCCTTCTTCCATTAACATCTTTGTATTCTTCTTTAGATAGAGCGGACCGCCATATTTTTCCATAAACCTTGGCCGGGCGGCCAGAGTTTCATGAATGATCCTGCCGTTTTCCTCAAGCTTGCGGACGACCTCTCCGGTTGTTGCTTTATCAAGGCCGTGCAAAAGAAAATAAGGATATGGAAAACAGGCATAGTCGCCGTCAACGATCGGGTCAGCATAGGTTTGTAACGCTTTGGCGATGGCCCTGGAAAATGTCCTGGCACCTGTCTGTGCAACCAGGCCGCGATAGGCCCGCTCAATCAGGAGCATTACCAGTTCGATATGGTCACTGAAGCTCAATCCCCGGATAACCCTGGGAGCCTTTAAAGGAGTATTGGCCGTTTTTGTCTGATGATTATTTTGCCTGACAATCCTGTAGAGGGAAGAGTCAAACCTTTGCTGGTCGAATGACCCTGCATTATGCAGATATTCTTCGATACGGTGCGAAAAGGCCGTCTGTCGAATCTTGGTCACGATTTTCAGAGAAAATATGGCTTCTGAAGTTATTTTATGTTTTTGGCCGCCATTCCTCTACGAGCTGTTTGGCATCGGAGAGTTGCTCCGGGGTCATTTTCTCTATCAGGATGTCGACATTTTTGCTGGCCTGTCTGTTGCCCTGCATGGCTGCCAGACATAACCACATGTAGGCATTCCTGTAATTCTTCCGCACGCCGTTTCCTGTGGCATATTTAACCCCAAGATGATTTTGGGCGCGTGCTTCACCCTGCTCCGCCGCCATGCTTTTCCATTTTAAGGCTTCCTTCAGGTTCTGGGGAACCCCTATGCCTTTCTCGTACAATACCCCAAGACGGTATTGGGCTTTGCCATGACCCTGCAGGGCTGCCATATGAAACCACTTTGCTGCTTTCTGGCAGTTAAGACTGGCTTCCATGCCGCGCTGATATATGCGACCAAGGTTGTACTGACCGTTACTGTCTCCCAGTTTAGCGGCCTCGCGGAAACAGTTCACTGCTTTGCGGTAGTCACGGGGAAGGCCGTCACCGCTTTGATACATGCAGCCCAAAACATTTTGGGCCCGCCCTCTTCTCTCTCTTCCTCTATGTAGTTCCATACTGTTACTCCATTTTTCTCAGCATCAATATTCATCAGCGCCAGTCTGCATGCGAATCAGACCTTTCTGACTACAAGAAGCCTGTCGTTTATTTTTTGACCGTTTAATGCCTTTAGCGCCTTCTTGCCTTCTTCCATAACGGCCATTTCAACATAACCCATATTTTTTGACTGGCGTGTATATTGATCAGTGATAATGTGAGTAGAAAGAACTTCACCATAGGGGCTGAACAGATTTTTGAGATCTTTTTCGGTCATATTATAAATCAGATTGCCAACATACATTTTCATGGACATACTCCTTTGGTAAGGATTGCCAACAAATATCAACAATATCATAAAGATAGTGATGAAGAGATTTAGCTCGCTGCTTCGGGGTGAATACCGCACGCAGATAATTTTTTTATGCGCTGATCAAGTATCCATATCATAACCTTAACTGATTTATTTACAAGCTATTTAATTTTCTGCTCAACTTGAAGGAAAAATGGAGCTTTGATAAATCAGATACCCCTGCAAGTTTTTGCAGGGGTAAGCCTTCTGTCTTGCTGGGCAGACAAGCGGCCCGGAAGCAGGATATTGCAGATTAATGAAAGGCGATATTGACGGGAATCAAATTTACCTTTATTGTAAATCAATTAATAGGTAATAATTTTTATGCTCCAATTCTTACCTCTATGCCAAACCTCTACCCGGAGTCTCCTGTGATCAGGGAATTTATTTTTAAGTTGCCATAGAAAGCCTCCTGAGAATCAGAATTCTCACTGGAGGCTTTCATGTATTATGCAAA
>JAFDCT010000326.1 GCA_019312695.1 Deltaproteobacteria bacterium
TTGCTCAACATGGCCGTCTGTAAAGAGAACATTCCTACATGTTTTTTCCCCGGTTACAGGATCGATATAATTCCCAGCAGCAATAATATTGAAGATTCGGCTGGCGGCAGCAGCTTCCTGGGGATTCAGGGCTTTTTTGATTTCTGCAGCTGACCAGAGGTAGAATTTGCCCTCTTCACCCTCACTGTCAGCACTTTCAGCAGAGTAAAACCCTCCCTGTTCAGAAGTCATATACTGCAGGACGTAATCCAAGATTTCTTTGGCAGTTTGCGCGAATTCATCCCTGCCGGTTGCCTGGTGCGCTTCAAGGTATGCTATTATCAATAAAGCCTGGTCGTAGAGCATTTTTTCAAAATGGGGTACACGCCACATGGGATCGGTTGTGTAACGGTGAAAGCCAAAGCCAAGATGATCATATATGGAACCCCGGCGCATTGCAGTAAGGGTTTTTTCCACCATCGTCAGGGCAGCTTTGTCGCCGGTACCATGCCAGTATCTCAAAAGAAAGAGCAGGTTCAGGGATTTTGGGAACTTGGCATTTCTGCCAAAGCCACCATGTTGCGGATCAAAATCTGCTGAAAAAGCCTGGTAGGCTGCCTCAAGAACTGAAGAGTCCATATTTCCGCCGGGAATTTGGATCGTGGAGGAAATAATTGCGGCATTAATGGAATCAGCTGATTTAAGTACAGAATCACGCTGCTGGGCCCAGAGTTCCTTGACCCTGGGGATGAGTTCCAGGAGTCCGAGACGACCGAAACGGTTTTCCTTGGGTATGTAAGTTGCGGCATAGAAAGGCTTACCCTCAGGGGAAAGGAAAAGTGTAAGCGGCCAACCACAGGAAGGCGAAAGAAGGTGACAGGCTTTCATGTAGACCTGGTCTATATCCGGCCGTTCCTCCCTGTCAACCTTGACAGGAATGAAGACGTCGTTGATAAGTGCTGCAACCTGAGGGTCAGAGAAGGATTCCTCCTCCATGACATTGCACCAGTGACAGGTTAAATACCCGATGGATAAAAGTATGGGCTTCTCTTTTTCCCTGGCCAGGGCAAAGGCCTCCTTGCCCCAGGGATGCCAGTTTACCGGGTTGGTTGCATGTTTCAGAAGATATGGGCTTGATTCATTACGGAGGAGGTTAGTCGGGGCATCTTCACATCTGGGACTGCCCGTAATAAGACTCAGTAACAGAAGCTGAATACTGATAAATATGAAGCTGCGATTTTTGCGTAACATACAGGTTCTCATGGCCGATTTTTTTCTTAATCTGGTGTTTCACTGCCGGTATTTTCTCCGGCTTTTTCTAGAGGTTTCAGGATAATATTATATGGCAGCAGGAAGGTATCCCTGACAATGTTAAAGAACTCTCTGCCTACAGCCTCGGGATGCATGGGTGTTATAACCGGGTGGGTTATCGGCCCTTTTATGGCAACCGGGATGGTAATCCGGCTGCCGTATTCACCCATAACAGGCTCACCTATGATCGGCACCTTGGAAATAATGGTATCAAAGGTCTTGAAAGGAGCAATAAGCAGGGAGAGGTCAGCTTCATAATCCGTGAGTTTTATTTCACCCCGGGTAAAAAGATTCAAACCTTCGCCCCAGATAATTGTTCGGTCAATAATAAGATTGTTGTCATGTATATGCATGTCAATATCCATTTGGGAGTATGGAAATCCTCTTTTGCCTGTACTTTCCACCTGTTCTTCAAAAAGTTCGGTTATATTGACCAGCTTGAAGATCCTGGAAAGTGTTTTTAAGCGGAGAATGCGCCCCTGGGAGGATCTCAGGTATAGAGTACCTCCATACCAGGTATTGGACTCTTTCAGGAGATTGGCCTGCAGGGAGAATTCCCCTTCGATGATGTCCTGCTGCACGCCTAAACATGGCAGGACATTTTCCAGGCGCAGGGTTTCGTCCTGTTGCGTGAAAAATTGGAATTTTTGCCCAAGATTAGGATCTGAAAACCAGTAACCGTTAAACCCTAAACCGCACAGGCGAGCAGCGAATATTTCCGTGCGTGAAATTTTATCAGGCGCAAGTTGCAGATCACCGCTGATATCATAAAAAGTGTAAGTGACTGACTGGGTCCCTTCATAGGGTATGTTTGTTTTGCGGTCATAGATAAAGGAATCAAAGTCAAAACCGATCCGTCCGATGATATTCCATTCCCTGGATAACTGCAGTTCTGGTTCCTGAATTTTCGGGCTGATAAATATGTTCAGCGAATCATGCACGGAAGCCGACAGCCTGGCAAGAGACTCTTCTGAAAGCAAGGATGAAGCCACTGTAATGTCAAGTTGCAGAATCTCTTTCTCTGCCATGATCTGCCCGGAACCGTTAATTATTTCAGAACCTATGGCAATATCCAATGCTGGAATAGTTAATTGTCTGCCAATACCTGTCATGTCTAATTTTGATATAATAATCGGTTTATCATTCCTTTTTGTCTTCAGAGTCAGATTCTCGGTTTTCAGGAGGCCGACAAATCGTGTTTTCTCCGGCTGGCCAGTAAAATATTGAATTTCTAAATCCCCTGAAAGGGCACCGGTAGATAAAAAACTTTGCTTAAAAAGTGCGTCAATACTATCAGCGCTGACAAAACCCTCCCAGGTAAGAATAAGTTTTTTGGGTGAATGGCGCCAGAAGTCAAGTTTCAGCCTGCCCTGTTCGCCTGGAGCAAAAAAAGCAAGTTCATTTATACGAAGACGTCCAGGGGTGTTCTCATAATCAATACTGGCCATTGGCAGTGTTCCCCCGGCCACGCCCTGGAGAATATTGCCCGAGACCGCAACAGTATTTTCCTGCCAGTTTACCTTCATGTTCTTCAGGGTACAGGGAATTTTCGGGTGCAATCTGGCCGGGAACCACCCCTTGCTAGCTATCCATCCCGCCAGTCTACTTTTGAGCGGACCGTTGAATTCGATCATGCCATGCCAGTTTTCAAAGTGCCGGTGTTTAAGCAGGCCTTTGAGGCTGAACGTTTGTTCAAGAAAATGGATTTTTGCCGGCTGGATACTTGCTTCCTCATGGTTTATTGTTGCGGAAATTTGTTCGGCCCGACTCGGTTCCGGCAGTAATGGACTGGTAAAAGCAAGGTCTGCTGCCGCCAGGTTAAAATCATACTCCCAATCCAGGGGAGCCCGGGCCGGACCACGAACTGATCCGCGGGTGACTTCGACAGCACCGGTTACAGATGAGAGCACCTTGCTGATTTGCTGCGGCAATACCTCAGTCTGCTTAAGCAATGTCAAAAGTGATGCTCCATCCAGTTGTGCCATGGCTTCTATAATATCAAGGCTGGGCTCACCGGACAGCCAGGAAACATTGCCGCTGGTATTGGTAATTTCCTGCCGACCAATACGGCCTTTTGTTTTTTGCCAGCTTACCCTGTCAGGATCGATGTCAAGGCTGCCGCTGTCAATTTCAACTTTTTGCGGAATCCGGGCATAGCTGGCGGAAAATTCCATTTCCCTGACATTAACCCGGGTGATAATCTTATTCAGATTGTCGCCCAGATGGACCGTGCCGGATGCACTACCCGTAACTTCAGCAAATTTTGCCAGTTCCTGCTGAAATCCATCATGCTTGACAA
>JAFDCT010000327.1 GCA_019312695.1 Deltaproteobacteria bacterium
AGTTTGGATAAAATGTCCTCAGGTCGGTAACGCTTTCTTGGACCGATTTCCGGGGGGGGAAGGTCAGTCACCATCAGCCGTCATTCAACAAAGACCGGAACAACCAATGTTATCCAGCTTGTCGACAAGCAGAGTATAAAAGAGCTTCAGATTCTCGCTTACAAGCCGAAAAATTAATTAGATTATTTTTCCTCAGTCAAAGTTAAACTCTCTATATTTAAAATTCCCTCTCCGAAAATATCACCTTTTAACTTCATCATCAAAGCTCATAACGCAGGTAAGCCACATAATGCCTGTGATAATCTAGCAAGTACCAGGAAAAGGATAATATAGTTGTTTATACCATAGATGGCTGAAAGGAATCTGCGCTGCTTGGGATTGCGTGAGAATGGGAACACCACACTTAATTGCGGAAATTAAAAATTGGAAAAACAGTCACCGGGATTAACGGTTTTCGGAATTAACGGATGGTGTTCCTGGAATTATATGCCATAACTGCTTATAGTAAGAGAATATTATAATTTTTTAGATGCTATTACATACTGATGGTGCTTTTGTATATGAGAAGTGAGTGTATTCTTTACGGTAAGCCGCGAAATCAAACGAACGATCCTGATGAAGCACTTCTTGCAGACCGTGAGCCCCTGCGGCTCAAATTCCCAGGCTTATCAGGAGTTTTTCTCAGTTCGCTACCCGCAGTGGGTAATTTCAGAAAGGCATTTTCATTACTTTTGACCTTATCGTTTTTATGCCTGTCCCTGTTGCTGGGAGGGGCGGCTGGGGCTGAAACCGGCTCAGTGCCTGTGTACGTGATCCCGGTCAACGGGGATGTGGAGCCGGCCATGGCCGCATATATTGAGCGGGCGGTGCTGGAAGCAGGCACGGACACTGAGGCCATAATCGTCCTGGAAATAGATACCTTTGGCGGCCGGGTCGATTCGGCCCTTAAAATCGTTGAGACCATGACCGGAATTAAAGGAGCCCGAACCATTGCCTTTGTCAAAAACAAGGCGATCTCGGCCGGTGCCCTGATTGCTCTGTCCTGCAATGACCTGGTTATGCAGCCCAGCACCACCATCGGCGATTGCGCCCCGATCAGTTTTTCCCAGGAAGGTCCGCAGATGCTGGGCGAAAAATTCCAGTCGCCGCTTAGGGCCAAGTTTCGAACCCTGGCCAGGCGCAACGGCTATCCGGTCGCCCTGGCCGAATCAATGGTCAGCGCTCACCTGGAAATCTATGAAGTTAAAATGGCTGACCAGACCCTGTACCTTAACGCCACTGATTTGCAGGGAATGACCGAGGACGAGCAGAAAAAAATCATCTCTAAAAAAGTGGTGGTGGCCGAAGATGAACTCCTGACCATGGACGATGCAGAAGCCCTCCATCTGGGTTTCTCAATGATGACCGCCTCCTCCATTGCTGATATGCTTGATCAACTTGATATTAAAGATTACCGGATAACCCGGCTTGAGCCGAGTTGGTCCGAGGCCCTTGGTCGCTTTCTGACCTCAATTGCCCCTATCCTGATGATGATCGGCATGGCCGCTCTATACGCCGAGTACAAGGCGCCTGGTTTCGGCCTGCCGGGCCTGGTGGGGATTATTAGCCTGGGCCTGGTTTTCGGTAATCAATATATTGTCGGGCTTGCCGATTACACTGAGCTTATTTTGATTCTTCTGGGCCTGGTTCTCCTAGGGTTTGAAGTGTTCGTGATCCCGGGTTTCGGCATAGCCGGGATAGCTGGCTTCACCTGTATCGGCCTGGGCATGATCCTTTCCTTTCAGGATTTTGTTTTACCCGATCCCAACCTGCCGTGGCAAAGCGACATCCTGCTCGGAAACCTGACAAAAGTTTTAGGCTCGTTTGTCGTAGCTTTTGCGGCATCCCTGGTTTTCCTGAGTTATTTTTTCCCGCGTCTGGGCAAACTGGTCAAGGGGCCATACCTGGATACCACTCTGGCCGGCTCCCATGCCGATTCCCATGAAGGCTGGAAAGTAAAAGTCGGCGAACTGGGAACGGCAGCCACCTTTCTCAGTGCTTCAGGCAAGGCAAGATTCGGTGAAAGGGATATCGATGTGGTCACCGAAGGTGATTTTATCGAAAAAGGCACCAAGGTGAAAATTCTGGATATCAAGGGTAATAGGGTGGTTGTGACCGAGGAGAGTGTATGAGAGAATTTTTTATTCCCGTTGTCCTGCAACTGGCCGGGGTGATAATCATTATTGCCGAAATCTTCCTGCCTTCGGGAGGCTTACTTTCGCTGGTGGCAGTCGGCCTGTTCGGCTACTCGTTGTTTATAGTCTTTCATGATATTTCTACCATGGCCGGGACCTATTTTGTTCTGGCAGATCTATTTATAATTCCTGTCCTGGTGACGGTTTGCCTGAAGATTCTGGCCCGCTCACCAGCCACCCTGCGGGAGGCCCTGTCCAGTGAAAGTGGTGTCATCTCCCAGTCGCCTGAGCTGGAAAAATTTATGGGCCGCGAGGGCACGAGTATCACTGTTCTGCATCCCGGCGGCACCGCGATGATCGACGGAAAACGCGTAGATGTTGTAAGCCGGGGCGAGTATATTGAGAAAAACAGCAACCTGATTGTTGTAGAGGTTACCGCGAATCAGATAATTGTAAGAGAAAACAAATCTATATAGAGGAGAACAAATGAATATTGGTCAAATCGGTCTGTTGGTCCTGGTAGTTGCGGTAATTGCGCTTTTATATTTTGTCGGTTCTTCGGTTTCACTCTGGATCCAGGCCCTGGTTTCGGGCGCCAGGGTGGGATTGCTCAATATTATCTTCATGCGGTTCAGGAAAGTGCCGCCCAAAATGATCGTTGAGGCCAAGATCATGGCAGTCAAGGCGGGTCTTGAAATCTCGACCAATAATCTTGAGTCCCATTTTCTGGCCGGCGGCAATGTCCTGCGGGTCGTACAATCCCTGATCGCGGCCGACAAGGCCAATATCGAACTTGATTTCAACCGGGCTGCGGCAATTGATCTGGCCGGCCGCAATGTTCTTGAAGCAGTTCAGATGAGCGTAAACCCCAAGGTAATTCAAACGCCGCTGGTAGCCGCCATGGCAAAGGACGGCATCCAGTTGAAGGCCATCTCCCTGATTACGGTCCGAGCCAATATTGATCGACTGGTCGGCGGCGCCGGCGAAGAAACGATACTGGCCCGGGTCGGCGAGGGAATCGTGACCACCATCGGTTCTGCCAACACCCATAAACATGTGCTGGAAAACCCTGACAGCATCTCCAAAACCGTGCTGGCCAAGGGGCTCGATGCGGGCACCGCCTATGAAATTCTCTCCATTGATATTGCCGATGTCGATGTCGGCAAGAATATCGGCGCCGAGCTGGAGACCGACCGAGCTGAGGCGGACAAGAAGATCGCCCAGGCCAAGGCCGAAGAACGACGTGCCATGGCCTACGCGGCCGAACAGGAGATGAAGGCCAGGGTTGAAGAGATGCGGGCCAAGGTCGTAGCGGCCGAGGCCGAAGTGCCAAAAGCCATGGCCCAAGCCTTCAGAAATGGTCAGTTAGGAATCATGGACTATTACAAGATGAAAAACATTGTGGCCGACACCAAAATGAGGGATAGCATCGGCGGCCAGGATACCGAATCCGAGGGCTCCACAGAATAACTATTGGCCGGATGATATGGGTAGCAATAAAAAAACAAAACATAAGGAATAAGTATGGACTTCGAACAAATATTACCGTTCATCATGCTCTTGATATTCTGGGGGGCAAGCAGCATTCTTCGCAAGATAGGCAAGACCGATCAAGAAAAACAGGCTCCCGCCCACCAGAAACCAGTTCTCGTGAAGATACTGCAGCAGCTTGCCGCCTTCAAAGAAAAGGGCAAAGATGAGGAACTCGTTGAATATGATGAATATTTAAAGCCATCCCCTCCGCCTCGGGCCGACGAACACGAAAAGGAATCACTGATCGATATGGCGCAGGACTCCCTGCAGCAGGTACCAGCCGTAACAGGCTGGGAAACGGTTTCCGTCTCACCACCGACCGGGGTCACCAAACCCCGGCCCACCATTCTTCGAAGAAAGCCGATGGCAATGATGAACCGCCGCAAATTACAAAATGCCGTAATATGGGCAGAGATTCTGGCATCGCCCGTGGCGCTGCGGGATCAGTACTTATCCCGAAGACACCAGAGAAAGTGAACAGATTTATTTTTTAGATCAGGCTTACCTGCACTTCCCCAAGTCAATATATCTATATTAAATCTTCACTGTGTTAAATGAAAAAGTTGCCTGAAAAATTATTATTGCAAGACCTGACCCTAAGTCTTTACATCCTTTGAACTGTAACAACTCGCTCCGGCTTTTCCAGCACTTTTGTCTGAAGGACTTCAAAGACGGCATCTCCAGTTACCTCAACGGGTGTTTGGCCGGTTGCAATTGACTGGAGGAATTTTAAATGTTCACGGTCAGAGTTTGAAAAGGATTGATCAATCCAGACTAGGATATTGTCAGCCGGACGATAAAGGACTAAGGGCCCGAAGATTAAGTCATCGTTTTTTCCGGGGGTTGAAACCCCGTAACTTATTGTATTATTCAGTCCGAAGTCTTTCTGTGGTTTCTCAAATCCCAGTAATGCTGCAAACAGGGCGAGTATTTTCCCTACGTTACTGGCATCGCTAC